>CAYOHG010000420.1:0-3532 GCA_964403685.1 uncultured Planctomycetales bacterium | reverse complement strand
TCTTGTACCAACGCTTGTACCAGATTCCGGCAAAGCATGTACGAACGGGTCGCAAACTGGCACAAGCGGCGATGATCGGCTTTCGGGCGGGACCGGCGTAAGTGTCACTGCTGACACGGCTTGCGACGCCGTGTCGCATCATGTCGAAAAGCGGGTGATGGGACTTGAACCCACGACATTCACGTTGGCAACGTGACGCTCTACCACTGAGCTACACCCGCGTCGCCCAATCAGATCGGGAAGTTACCCCGACGAGTTTACTTTGACAAGGCCGGCACGGCCTGATCAGCGGTTCGCGGTTCCTCGGCCAGCCACCGGCCGTGGTCGCCCGACCGGCGGGTTCAAACGTAGGATAAGGGGCATGGCCCAGCCTGCGCGCAATCGCGACACCGCCCCGCCCGGGCAGGTCGGCCAGCCGGCCGCCGACGCGGCGCCCGCTGGCACGGTCGACCCGTCCCGACCGGTCGCGTTGCGCGTCGCGCGCTGCTACCTGTGGCTGAAGGACGCGCTGGATCGCTACGTGGCGCTGCTCGCGCTGGTAGCGTTGTCGCCGCTCTTGCTGCTGCTGGCCTGGCGCGTGCGGGTGGACAGCCCCGGTCCAGCTTTTTTTGCGCAGCGGCGGGCCGGCCGCGGCGGTGAGCCGTTCACGTTCTACAAGTTTCGCACGATGCGCACCGACGCCGACCCGTTCGGCGATTCGCCCACATCGGGTGACGATGCTCGCATCACGCGGCTGGGGCGCTTTCTGCGCGAGTCGAGCCTCGACGAACTGCCACAGCTTATCAATGTGCTTCGCGGGGAGATGTCACTGGTCGGCCCGCGGCCGTTGTTTGTGCAACAGGTGGCAAGCTGGACGCCTCGGCAGCGCAGCCGGCTGCAAGTGAAACCGGGGCTGACCGGATTCTCGCAGATCCACGGGCGGGCGAGCATTCCGATCGAGGAGAAGCTTGAATGGGACGTTCGCTACGTGCAGTCGGTCTCGCTGCGGACGGACCTGACGGTGCTTTGGCGGACGCTTTCGAACGTCTGGAACCAGGCCGGCCTCTACCAGACGCGCTACTCGGCGGAGCGCGAACGGTTCTCGGAAGCCTGACCGGGCGCGCGCCGCGGGTGTTTGGCGCGGCTGGCGGGGAACGCTTAGCATTCAGCCGGCGCGGGCCCAGCCTGCGTGCCTTCAGGCGGGTCATCGGGATCGATTCGGAACGCCGCACCGCGGCCGATCGGTCACCGCCGGTGTGGCAGGTTGTTCATGCGTTAGACGGGAGCCGGGTGGAGATGGCGGAGCTGCTCTTTCACGGCGCCGCGGGCGAAGTAACCGGCTCGATGCACATGGTGCACGTTGACGGGCACTGGGTGGCGCTCGACTGCGGGCTCTTCCAGGGGCGCCGGGCCGAGGCGGAAGAGAAGAACCGCCAGTGGCCGCTGCCGCCGAAGCAGATCGACGCGGTCGTCCTTTCGCATGCGCATGCGGATCACGCCGCCCGGCTGCCGCGCCTGGTTCGCGACGGATTCGAGGGTCCGATCTACTGCACGTCGGCAACGCGCGACCTGTGCGCCATCATGCTGCCGGACTCGGCCCACATTCAGGAAGAAGACGTCTACTACGTGAACAAGCGCCGAGCGCGCAAGAAGCTCCCGCCGATCGAGCCGCTCTACGAATACGAGCACGCGCTCGCGGCGATCAAGCTGATGCAGACGTGCTCGTTCGACCGCTGGGTGCCGGTGGTGCCCGGTCTGCTGGTGAGTTTTCAGGAGGCCGGGCACATGCTCGGCTCGGCCGGCGTGCGGCTGGAATTCGCCAAGCGCAACGGGCAGACGCCGTCGTTGTACTTCAGTGGCGACGTCGGCCGGGCGGGACAGCCGATCCTGCGTGATCCGGCCGGTTTTCCTCCGGCCGAGACGATCCTCTGCGAGAGTACCTACGGCGGGCGGGTCAACGAGGCGGTGGACGACGCCGAGCGGACGCTGATCGAGATCGTGGGGCGCACCCTCGCGCGCGGCGGCAAGGTGATCATCCCGGCGTTTTCGGTCGGGCGCGCCCAGACGATCGTGTACTTCCTGCACGCGGCGATGGTGGCGCGGGCCCTGCCGCGGATCGCGATCTTCGTCGACAGCCCGCTGGCGGTCAGCGCGACGGATGTCTTTCGCATGCACCCGGAGTGTTATGACAGCGAAGCCCGCGCGTTTCATCGCGTCACCGGCGACATTCTCGGCAGCGGCTGCTGCACGTACATCCGCAATGTCGAGGAAAGCAAGCGGCTGCACGAGCGCAGCGAGCCCTGCGTGATCATCTCGGCCAGTGGCATGTGCGAGGCCGGCCGCATCCGCCACCACATCAAGAACAACGTCGAGCACGAGCGCAACACGCTGCTGTTTCCCGGCTACCAGGCGCTGAACACGCTCGGCCGGCGGATCACGGATGGCGCCAAGCGGATCACACTCTTCCACGAAGAACTGGAAGTGCGCGCGGAAGTGGTCCACCTGCACGGTTTCTCGGGTCACGCCGACCAGGCCGACCTGTTGCGCATGTTCGCCGCCGTCCGCGGTCAGGTTCAGCGCGTCTTCCTCGTTCACGGCGAGGAAGAGCAGGCGTCGGTGCTTACGCGGCGGCTGCGCGAGGATGGATTTCCCGAGGTTACGCCTGCCCAGCGCGGCCTGCGCGTGTCTCTCTGATTGCCCATGCGCGATGCGAGCGTTCGGCCAACGCTGCGACGAGCAACGCCTACGTGGATTGTGGCGCTGGCGGCGCTGGCGGCGTGGCCCGGCTGCACCGCGCCGGGGACCGCCCGAACGCAGCCGCCGGCCGCATCGATTCGCCTTTTCCGCAACGCCACCGCCGCCACACTGCATGCGGGACGCCCGGATGCCAGCGCCGCGGAGCTGATGCGCGAAGGGCGCACCGCGACCGGCCGCCTGCGCGTGGATGGCCGCGACCCGCCCATCCACGGCGCGACCGTGGCGGCGCTGCTTCGTTTTGACGACCTGCTCGCCGGCGGCAGTCTCGTCGGCTCGGAAGTCGAGATTCACCAGGCCCTGCTGCGGCTGCATATCCATGGTCGCGGAAGCGGCGCGCGCCTGCTGCGCCTCACAAGCAACTGGGACGCCGCAACAAGCTGGAGTTCGTTCGGCCGGGCCGCGGGTCCGGAGTGGGCTTCCGACCGCGAACCAGACGCGTGCGTCCGGCGGGTCGAGAACGGCGTGGTCGAGATCGACGTCACGTCGAGCGTCCGGGCATGGGCTGCGGGCGAAGCGAATCATGGCTGGTTGCTGCTGGCGAATGGAAACGACGGCTGGGAATTCTACGGGCCGCAGGCGGCGGACCCGGCGCTTCGCCCGGAGCTGCTGGTGTTGTGCAGCCGCACGCAGCCGCGCGTTGCGGTCGCCAGCGGTGATGTGACGCCGGACGGCGTCGTGCTGTGGGCCTTTGCCTCGGTTGCGGGGCCGGTGCGCTTCGAGTTGAGCCGCACGGCGGATTTCGCGACGATCGACTCGGGGCTGACCTGTACCCAGGCGGACGCGCTTGTGCCGGTCA
>CAYOHG010000419.1:0-3533 GCA_964403685.1 uncultured Planctomycetales bacterium | reverse complement strand
GCAATCGACGACGAAAGACGCGGCGATGGCCCGACGACGCAAACGGCTTGGCGAAATCCTGGTGAGCTGGAACATCGTGACGCCGCAGTCGCTGGCGGACGCCCTGGCCTACGCGCAGCAGCAGAAGAAGCGCATCGGCGAGGCGCTGGTTGAGCTCGAGCTGGCCAGCGAAGAGGACGTGATCAAGGCGCTGGCGGCGCAGTTCGACCTGGAATACGTCGATCTAGACAAGAACGTGGTCGTGCCGGCGGTGCTGGAGACCTTTCCCAAGGAACTGATCAACAAGCACAAGGTCCTGCCGATGAGCCGCGACAACGGGCGGCTCAAGGTGATCCTCTCCGACCCGCTGGATCTCGAACTGCTCGACATGCTGCGGTTCCGCATGGGCTGCGAGATCGACCAGGCCCTGGCCCCGCGCAGCAAGATCCAGCGCTTCATCGACGCCTTCCTCAACAAGCACCTCGACGCCAGCATGGACGAGACGATCGAGGAGATCGACCGCGACGCCGACCTGCTGGCTTCCGAGCAGGCGGCGATGAAGAAGGCGCTGGAAGGCGACGAGGAAGCGCCGGTCATCAAGCTGATCAACCTGCTGATCGGCGAGGCCGTCCGCAACCGCGCCAGCGACATTCACATCGAGCCGATGGCCGACCGCGTGCGCGTCCGCTACCGCATCGACGGCGTCTGCGTCGTCCGCGACAACATCCCCAAGAGCATGCAGGCCCCGGTCATCGCCCGCATCAAGATCATGAGCGGCATCGACATCGCCGAGAAGCGGCTCCCGCAGGACGGCCGCATCAAGATGAAGTTCGGCACGCAATACGTCGACTTTCGCGTCAGCTCGTGTCCGGCCTATCACGGCGAAAGCGTCGTGCTGCGAATTCTGCGGCCGGATTCCGTCAAGATCGGCATCGTCGGGCTGGGCTTCGAACCGGACGACAACGACCGGTTCAACCGCATCATCCGCGCGCCTAACGGCATCTTCCTGGTCACCGGACCGACCGGCTCGGGAAAAACGACGACGCTATACGCGGCCTTGCAGACGCTTAACCGCCCGGACCGCAAGATCATCACGGCCGAGGATCCGGTCGAGTACAACTTCACCGGCATCAACCAGTGCCAGGTACGCGACGACATCGGGCTGACGTTCGCCAAAATCCTGCGGGCCATGCTTCGCCAGGCGCCCAACATCATCCTGGTGGGCGAAATTCGCGATCGCGAGGTGGGTGAAGTCGCGGTGCAGGCGGCGCTCACCGGGCACCTGGTCTTCAGCACGCTGCACACCAACGACGCCCCCAGCGCGATCACGCGCCTGATCGACATGGGCATCAAACCGTTTCTGGTCGCCAGTTCGATCCAGGCCATCCTTGCCCAGCGGCTCATCCGCGTCATTTGTCAGGAGTGTAAGGAAGTCGACCCCGCCCCCGACCGCTACGTGCTGCGGCTGCTCAATATCTCCGACGAGGAGCTGGCCGGGCATCACGTCTATCGCGGGCGCGGCTGCCAGCGCTGCGGCGGCATCGGCTACCGCGGCCGCCAGGGCGTTTTTGAACTGCTCGAACTCAACAACGAAATCCGCGAGCTGGCCTTCCGCCGCGCGCCGATCGGGCACATCCGGACCGCAGCCCGCAACGGCGGAATGCGCTCCATCCTGGAGGACGGCAAGCTCAAGATCCTGCGCGGCATCACGACGCCGGAGGAAGTGGCCCGCATCGCGCAGATGGAAGGCGTACTGGCCGAAGAGTAGCGACGAGCCAACGGCGCGTTGCGGGCGGCCGCAGCACCGTTGAACCGCTGAGGAACCGTGCGTGGCGACTGTTCACATTGATCGGCTGCTGGAAACGTGCATCCGCCTGGATGCCTCGGACATTCACCTGCATTGCGGACGGCCGCCGGTGCTGCGGCTAGGCGGCCGGCTGCGTTCCCTAGAGACCAAGGTGCTCGAACCGGATGACACGATGGCGCTGATGAAGTCGGTCACGCCGGAGCGCAACCAGCAGGAGTTTCAGGAGGAAGGCGGAACGGACTTCGGCTTCGCCTTCGGCGACAAGGGCCGCTTCCGCGTGTCGATCTTCCGCGCCAAGGGCAACGTTTCCATGTGCCTGCGGCTGATCCCGTCGCGCATCATGACCTTCGAGCAGATCGGCCTGCCCGCCGCTGTCCGGCAGCTCTGCCATCGACCCCGCGGGCTGTTCCTGGTGACCGGCCCGACCGGCTCGGGCAAGACTACGTCGCTGGCGACGATGCTGGACTACATCAACGTGAACCTCGACCGGCACATCATCAGCATCGAAGACCCGATCGAGTATTACCACCCGCACAAGAAGTCCATCTTCAGCCAGCGCGAAGTGGGAGTCGACGTTCCCAGCTTCGCCGAGGCGCTGCGCCGCGCCCTGCGCCAGGATCCGGATGTCGTGCTGGTCGGCGAGATGCGCGATTTGGAAACGATGGAATCCGCCATCCGCGCCGCCGAAACCGGTCACCTGGTCTTCGCCACGCTGCACACCACCGGCGCCCAGGGCACGATCAACCGTATCATCGACGCCTTCCCGGTCGCGCAACAGGAGCAGATCCGCGTGCAGCTCTCGACCACGCTGCTGGCGGTGCTTTCGCAAACGCTGTTGCCGAAGATCGAAAGCGGCCGCATAGCCGCCTACGAATTCCTGCTGGTGACGCCCGCCATCGCCAACCTGATCCGCGAGAACAAGACCTATCGCATCGACTCCTCGATCCAGACCGGCAAGAAATACGGCATGCAGTTGCTCGACGAGCACCTCTGGAAGCTCTATGACGAGGGCATCTGTAACGCCGAAGAATGCATCGAGCGGGCCCGCTTCCCGGCCGAATTCCAGACCAAAATGGAAGAAAAAGCCAAGGGGCAGGCCGCCGGTGGACTGGCCGCCAAGCACGACGTCATGGCCGACATCGCCCAGGCCCAGGGCGGCGACAAGGGCGAGAAGAAGGAATAGCCGACCGCCTCGGTGCGGAGCCCGCCTGTGAAGCCCGCCGCGCGACTGCTGGCGATCGGCCTGGCGGCGGCGACGCTGCTGGCCTGCGGCCTGATCCCCTGGCACCCCGAAGTTCCGGTCCGCCGCGCCGCCGGCATCGTCCTGGCCACCCTGATTCTGTGGATCTTTGAGATCGCGCCGCTGGGCGTTGTCGCGCTGTGGATCCCGCTCGGCGCCGTCTTCGGCGGCCTGCTGAGCTGGGACGAAGCGATCCGCTCCTGGGGCGACCCGATCATCCTGCTGTTTCTCGGCGCGTTCCTGCTGGCGCGGGCGCTGGACAAGCATGGGGTGTTTCAGCGTCTCTTGCGCGGCCCCGCCGCGCGGCTGCTTAAGCGCGGCGGCACGCTCGGGTTGTCGGCCGGAGTTCTCGGAGTTTCGGGGGTCCTATCCCTGACCCAGAACAACACCGCGGTCGCGGCCATGCTCGCCCCGGCCGTGAGCACCGTCGCTCGGCGGGCGGCGGTGCCTTCGCTGGTGGCTCTATCTCTGGCGTACGGCGCGACGCTGGGCGGCATGACGCTGCCG
>CAYOHG010000418.1:0-3555 GCA_964403685.1 uncultured Planctomycetales bacterium | reverse complement strand
CGCCCAGGCAGGCATCGGCCTCCATGCGCGAAAGCTCGCGAATCGCCGCGCCGTCCACGGTGCGCAGCCGGTAGATCTGGTCCACGTGGACGAAATCGCACAGCACGTCGCCCAGGTAGTCGGTCAACTGATGGTCGCAGATGCCCAGTTCGGACATGAAGACCTGCTCCACCGCGCCACTGAAGAGCTTGCGCAGCGGATGTCCCGCGTTGGCGTTCCAGCGCATTCCCTCGGCTCCACCTGACCCGCGGCGTCCAGCCGCGTCCTCGCTCCATACGATTATTAGATCACGACCGGCCCGAAGGCGAGTCCCAACGTTTATTCCCGCCGGCGCTTCCTCTCGCGCCCCGCCGGTGCGGCGCCTGGTGCCGTTGCAAAAACCGCTACTGGCGCGCTTCGACGCGCGACGCCTCGAGCTGGTGACGCAGCATCCGCGCGACCGCGTCGAACGACGATGCGTTCTGCTCGCTGACGCCCATCAGCTCCTCGTGAGCCCGCAGCATGAGTTGCAGCGTCCCAGAGTCGGTGTGCGCATCGGCCTGGCACACGACTACGGGTGCATCCGCGGGCAGCTCGAAAAACTCGAAAGAGAACACGCGATGCAGGCACATCTTGCGCAGCGACGCCACGCAGCGGTCCGAACAGCCCGTCAGCGAAAGCCGAATGCCGGCGCGGTCCAGCCGCCGATACAACCCGACCAGCCAGCCGGCAAAGGTACTGTCAACCCACTCCGCGCCGCGCAGGTCGATCACGGCCTTCGCGGGCCGCGACTCGGCCTTCAGTACCTCGTCGATCAACCGCTCAATCGACGGACAGACGCGCTGCGTCGCCCGGCCCTGCACGTCAACGTAGAGCGCCCCGTTCACCAGCGCGGTGCGGAAGCGCGGTCGTTCGGCCTGGTTCATGCGCGCTCCCGAAAGATGCCCTGGTGAGGTATCGGCCAAAAGTCGCGACGCGCCGAAATACAGGCAACCCGCTTCGTTTGCGCAAGCCGTTCGCGTCGCCACTTGAGCCACTGCGGCTGGGAACGTCGCCGGTCAGGGTCTATAACATGTCGCCGGACATAGCGGCGCCGTGTCTCCGTCCTGAGAGAGCGCGCCGGCGTGAAACCCTCACGGAGGAAGCGTTCATGGCTCCAACGCGCGGCATGCGGATCGACGATCTCTTCGGATTGCGGGCCGTCGGCGCCTTGGCGATCTCCCCCGACGGCCGCCGGGTGATCTTCGAGCTGAAGCGGTTCGTCCTCGAGGATAACAAGAACTACGTGCAGCTCATGGTGGCCGATGTCGAGACCCGCGTCGTCCGGCCGCTGACGGCCGCCGGCAAGTTCAGCGATACGCTGCCGCGCTTCTCGCCGAGCGGCGACCGCCTCGCCTTCGTCTCAACCCGCGACAAGACCGCGGCATTGTGGGTGCTGCCGATGAGCGGGGGCGAACCGAAGCGGATCACCGATCTGGACGGCTCGGTCAGCGATTTCGACTGGTCCCCCGACGGCCGGCGAATCGTTTACGTCTATCAGTCACTCAACGAGCGCGAGCGGCTCGAGCGCGACGAGAAGAACGATGACCTGAAGCGCCGGCCGGCGTTCCAGCACATCACGCGACTGAACCACAAGCTCGACGGCACCGGCTTTTGGAACGGGCACTACAAGCACCTTTGGCTGATCGACGCCGACGGCCAGGGCCGTTCCCGGCAGCTTACCCGCGGCGCGTTCGACCACGCGCATCCGCGCTTCAGCCCCGACGGTCGCCGCGTCGCATTTGTTTCCAACCGCGATCGCGATCCCGATCGCAACTTCGATCAGTCCGCCATCTACACGATCGGGCTTGCCGGCGGGCGGGCGCTGAAGCGCGTTTCACCGCTCCCGGGAGAAGTCCTCAGCTTCGCCTGGTCGCCCGATGGCGGGCAGTTCGCCTACATCGGCCGGCCCAACCGCCCGCGCCAATGGAGCCGACACGACGAGCACCTGTGGCTCGTCTCCGCGGCCGGCGGCCGCGCCCGACAACTTTCGCGCGAGATCGACAACGCCTGCATCAATGCGACGCTCGGTGACATCGCGATCTCGGCATTCGAGGCGCATGCCCCGATCTGGTCCGCCGACGGCCGCCATATCTACTTTCTCGTCAGCGAAACCGGCGCCGTGCACCTCTACGAGCATGATCTGAAGCGGCGCATCTCCCGCCGCGTGATCGACGGCGAGATCAACATCTACCACTTGCAGCGAACCGCGCGCGACGGCCGCATCGCCCTGGCCATCGGCACCGCTACCAATCCCGGCGATGCGCACGTCTGTGATCCGCACGCCGATTTCGCCTTGACCCAGCTCAGCCGCGTCAACGCCGACGTTCTGCGGAAGTTCGCCCTCGTCCGCCCCGAGCCGTTCTGGCTGAAGGGCCGCGGCGGACGGATTCACTGCTGGATCATGCGACCGCCGGGATTCAATCGAGCCCGCCGCTACCCCGCGATCCTCCAGATTCACGGCGGTCCGCAGGCGCAGTACGGATGCGCGTTTTTCCACGAAATGCAGATGCTCGCGGCGCGCGGCTATGTCGTCGTGTTCTCCAATCCGTGCGGCGGTGCGGGCTACGGCTTCGAGCACCGCCGATCGATCATCGGCCGCTGGGGCACGCTCGATTGGGACGATCTGGTCCGCGTGGGCGACTGGATCTTCACGCGGCCGTTCATCGACCCGCAGCGCGTCGGCGTGACGGGCGGCTCGTACGGCGGCTACATGACCAACTGGATCATCGGGCACGAGACGCGTTACGCCGCGGCCGTCACGCAGCGCAGTTGCACGAACTTCGAGTCGATGTTCGGCACCAGCGATTGCGGGCACGCCTTTGAGACGGAGCTCGGTCCGCCGCCCTGGCAGGACCGGGCGACGCTCTGGAAGCAGTCGCCGCTGGCGTACGTGCGGCGCGTGCAGACGCCCCTGCTGATCGTGCACTCAAACCAGGACCTGCGCTGCCCGATCGCACAGGCCGATGAGCTGTTCACGGCGTTAAAGTTCCTCGGCAAGACGGTCGAGTACGTTGCGTTCGAGGGTGAATCGCACGGACTTTCGCGCGGCGGGCGACCGCAAAATCGCGCCGAGCGACTGCGGCGCATCGCCGGCTGGTTCGATCGCCACCTCAAACCGCGGCGCTGAGCGCCCGGTAGAACATCCGCACTGAGCAGCGCGTTGGTCACGGAGCACAGCCGCCCTCGGCTGTGTCTTTCCGTGCGCCTGGAGCACAGCCGTCCTCGGCTGTGTCTTTGTGTGCGATTGGAGCACAGCCGCCCTCGGCTGTGTCTGTCTGTGCGCCTGGAGCACAGCCGCCCTCGGCTGTGTCTTTCCGTGCGCCTGGAGCACAGCCGCCCCCGGCTGTGTCTTTGTGTGCGCCTGGAGCACAGCCGCCCTCGGCTGTGTCTTTCCGTGCGCCTGGAGCACAGCCGCCCTCGGCTGTGTCTTTCTGTGCAATTGGAGCACAGTCGCCCTCGGCTGTGTCTTTCTGTGCGCCTGGAGCACAGCCGCCCTCGGCTGTGTCTTTCTGTGCGATTGGAGCACAGCCGCCC
>CAYOHG010000417.1:0-3565 GCA_964403685.1 uncultured Planctomycetales bacterium | reverse complement strand
ATACCTTCCTGCATCCCGACTCGTTCTGTTCGCACTCATCGAAGGCGCGGTCCTTGACGAGACAGATCTTCTGGTTGCTCTGGCAGATGCTGTTTTGGCCATCGGAGCCGCAAACGCAGTGGTCCGGGAGGGAATCACCGCAGCCTTCGCACGCAGATGGGGCGACGGCGTGTCCACAGCCGATGTACTCGCCTGGAGGGAGCGGATCCTCTGCCGCCGCCGGCCACGCAGCCGCGAGGATACACACACCAAGCCAGCTACGCAATGCGATCCGAACGCGCGTGGACATGGACTCTCCTTCAGAGCCTGGCCATGAGGCGAGGCTGTGAGCTGTGGGCTGTGGGCTGTGGGCTGTGGGCTGTGGGCTGTCCAGCACAGACCCACTCTCCTCAAGCTACTTAAAGTGCAGTCTAACCCGAATTCTCCCCGAGTCAAGTCAAACCTTTGAAAACGCGCCGGCGTGGGTCGAGTCGCATCGCGCACGGAGGCGGTTGCGCCCGCGGTATTACCTCGGCATGCCGACTCACCCTCTCGCGCCCACGTTCTCTCCGAAAGCGCTGTACGATTCGGCTGGGGCGCGACACGAATGCGAACCGGCGGCCAACTGCGTCGCGCAAAAGCGCATCTGTCCAGGTTTCATATAGGAGCAAGAGCGGGGAGGCAATGACGCGCCTGTGACCCCGCCTGACGTCAGTTTACGCTCCGCGGGAAACGCGCCAATTTCTGCCTAAGTAGGCAAGACTGAAGCCCTCCGCGCATACCGCAAAGGGTTCCCGGGTTGAACAGGTCACAACGCCGGTCGCTCGATCCATCGGTTCAAACTTGCCGCAGGTCATGCCCGAGTCTGTGTTTCTTGGCTTCGAGGTAGCGGCGGTTACGTTCGTTTGGGGCAATCTCCAGCGGAATCTGTTCCACTACTTCGAGACCGTAGACCGCGAGTCGGCTGACCTTTTTGGGGTTATTGGTGAGAATGCGGATACGCGAAAGCCCCAGGTCGCGGAGAATCTGTGCGCCGACGCCGTAGTCGCGCCGGTCCGGCGGCAGCCCGAGGGCCAGATTGGCATCAACGGTGTCGAGTCCTTCGTCCTGGAGCCGGTAGGCCTTCAGCTTGTTGAGCAGCCCGATGCCGCGGCCTTCCTGGCGCAGGTAGACGAGCACACCGCGGCCCGCGGCCGCGATCTGCTCCATCGCCGCGTGTAACTGCTGGCCGCACTCGCAGCGCATCGAGCCGAATACGTCGCCGGTAAGACACTCGGAGTGCACGCGAATGAGGATCGGCTCGGCGATGATGGGCGTCGCGCCGGTCTCATCGGGAAGGCCGACGCCGCCATAGGTCAGGGCCAGGTGCAGCTTGTCATCGGCGCGCGAGTGATACGCGAAGAGCTGCCAGGCGCCCCACTGGTTCTGAATCGGCACGGTTTCGAGCCGCTCCACCAGCCGCTCGCGGCGCATGCGATACTCGATCAGGTCGGCGACGGTGCACATCTTCAGCGCGTGCTGGCGGGCGAACTCGGCAAGCTGCGGAACGCGCGCCATGGTCCCGTCGTCGTTCAGGATCTCGATGATCGCGGCCGCGGGCATCAGCCCGGCCAGCCGGCATAGATCGACCGAGCCTTCGGTCTGCCCGACCCGCACGAGCACACCGCCGTCGCGCGCGATCAGCGGGTTGACGTGGCCGGGTCGGACAAAATCGTCAGGCGTGGCCTCTTCCGCGACCGTGCGCAGAATCGTTGTGGCGCGGTCGCGAGCGGAAACCCCGCTGCCAACGCCCAGGCTCGGCGCGCCGTCGACCGTCACCGTAAACGCGGTTCCGAAGCGGGTGTTGTTGACGACCGTCTGCGGGTGGAACTGAAGCTGCTCGCAGCGGCCGCGGGTCAGCGCGACGCACAGCGTCCCGCGCCCGTGCCGCAGCATGAAATTCACTTTTTCGGGAGTAATCAGCTCAGCCGGGCAGACCAGGTCGCCCTCATTCTCGCGGTCCTCGTCATCGCACAGAATGACCATGCGTCCCGCGCGCAGCTCTTCGAGAATGTCGTCGATGGGGGCGAACGGTGCGGCGGCGGCGGCCGGGCGTGCAGCCATGCGGTGATCCTGAATGCTCGGGCCGGGCGCGGCGCAGGCCTCGCGTTCCGGCGACCAGGGCATTCTATCGCGCAATATCAGTCAAATCACCGTTGGCAGCCGCCCGCGCGCCCCTGACCGGCGCGACGGTCGTGCCCGCACCGGCGCGATCGCATTGCGGAGCGGGCGTGTTTGCAGGGGGGCGGGGCGCGGGCTACACTGCTGCGGTTGAATTCCGGGAAGCCGAGGGGCGTATGGCGCAGGTGATCGCCGCCAGACTGGACGCCGCACCGTATCGTTTCGGGCTGGTGGTATCGCGCTTCAACGAGTTCGTGACGGGGCGGCTGTTGGATGGTGCGCTCGATGCGCTCGTTCGGCACGGAGCCGATCCGCAGCGCATCACGCAGGTGTGGGTGCCCGGATCGTTCGAGCTGCCACTGGCGGCGCTGAAACTGGCGCAATCCGGCCGCTGTGACGCGGTGATCGCGCTGGGGTGCCTCATTCGCGGGCAGACACTGCACTTCGAATTGATTGCAGCGGAGGCCTGCAAGGGCCTGGCGCGGGTCGCGCTCGATACCGGCGTTGCGGTGACCTTCGGCGTTGTAACCGCCGACACGCTCGAACAGGCGATCGAGCGGGCGGGCGGCAAGTCGGGCAACAAAGGGGCCGAAGCGGCCCTGGCGGCCATCGAAATGGCCGGACTGACGAAACAGCTTCACACCTGAGCCATCATCCCTGCCGCGCCGGCCGGCTGAAACCCATGCATATTCGACCGCGGACCCAGGCTCGCATGTTGGCTCTTCAGGCGCTGTGCGTCTACGACGGCATCGGCGACGAATTCGCCGCGAGCCTCGATGCTTTCCTGCACGATAGCCACGTACATGTCGACCTTGGCCTGCCATCCGCGCCCGGGCCCGAGACGCTGGCCTTCGCCGCCGCCCTGACGCGCGGCGTGCGGCGCGAGCGCGATCGGCTCGACGAGATCCTGCGCGTCACGGCCGTGCGCTGGAGCATCGCCCGCATGACGCCGGTCGATCGCAACCTGCTGCGGCTGGGCGTCTACGAGCTGCTCGAGGAGCCTGACACGCCGCCGCAGGTCATCATCAACGAGGCCGTCGACCTGGCCAGCCGGTTCGGCGACACCGACTCGGCCGCGTTCGTGAATGGGCTGCTGGATGCGATCCGGCGCGAGCGGCTGGTTGACCCTCCGAGCGCGGGGGCCGCGCCCGAGCGGGCGGATGCGGGAGGGCCGGATGGGCCTGTTTGACCTGTTCAAGAAGGGCCTGGCCAGGACGCGCGAGAAGCTCGTCGCCGGCCTGCGCAGCATTCTGCCGATCGGCCGCACGATCGATGAGGACTTGCTGGGCGAGCTGCACGATGCCATGATCACCGCGGACATGGGCCCGCGCGCGGTTCAGACGCTGATCGGCGAGGTTCGCGCCGCGTGGAAGGCGGGCGCGCTGCGCGAGGCCCCGGAAATCCTGCCGTTCCTCAAGCAGCGCAT
>CAYOHG010000416.1:0-3574 GCA_964403685.1 uncultured Planctomycetales bacterium | reverse complement strand
CCTTGGCGGCCTGCATCCCCCCCACGTCCTCGGGGCTGGTCTCCTTGCGGACCAGCACGACGGAATTCCCCTCCGCGGCCAGGCTCTCGGCCTCGGCCGCGGTGAAGACGATCCGCCCGCAGGCGGCGCCGGGAACCGCGTTGATGCCGGTCGCGATGCGCCGCGCCGCCAGCTCGCTGCGGCTGACCGCGTCGCTGATGACGGGGTAAAACAGCCGCTCGATGTCCTCGGGCAGGATGCGCGCAATCGCTTGCTCCCTGGTAATCACAGGCTGGCTTGCGGCCGCCAGGTACTTGGCCGGCAGATACCCCTTGCGCACCAGCTTGCGGGCTTCCGCGACGCTCATCAGCGGCTGCGTGGCCTGCTCGACCGCGATCTTGAACGCCGCCGCGGGTGTGCGCTTGCCGGTCCGGCATTGCAGCATGTAGAGCTTGCCGCGCTCGACGGTGAACTCCAGGTCCTGCATCTCGCCGTAGTGAATCTCGAGCATCGCGCGGACCGCTTCGAGCTGCTCGTACACCTCGGGCATCTGCCGACTGAGCTCCGCCAGGTGCAGGGGCGTGCGAATGCCCGCCACCACGTCCTCGCCCTGGGCGTTGATCAGCAGGTCGCCGTAGAACTCGTTGGTGCCGATGCTCGGGTCGCGCGTGAAGCACACGCCGGTGCCGCTGTCATCGCCCATGTTGCCGAACACCATCTGGCAGACGTTGACCGCGGTGCCGGCCAGGCCGGTGATCTTCTCGACCCGGCGGTACGTGACGGCCTTCTCCGCGTTCCAGGAGCGAAAGACGGCGTTGATCGCGCCAACCAGCTGCTCCCAGGGATCCTGGGGGAAGTCCTTGCCGGTCTGCTCGCGGAAGAAGGCTTTGAAGTCGGCGCACAGGTCCTGGAGTGCCTCGGCCGGCAGCTCGTAATCCATTTTCACGCCAACGCGCTGCTTGAGTGCGTGCAGCTTGTGCTCGAGCACGTCCTTGCTCAGACCCACCACCACCGTGGAGTACATCTGAAGGAACCGGCGGTAAGCATCCCAGGCGAATTTGGGGTTGCGGGTCGCCTCCGCCAGCCCGACCACCGCGGCATCCGACAGCCCGAGGTTGAGGATCGTTTCCATCATGCCCGGCATCGAGCGGGCCGCGCCACTGCGCACCGACACCAGCAGCGGGTCCTTGCGATCACCCAGCTTCTTGCCACACAGTTTTTCCAGCCGGGCCAGGTGAGTCTTGATTTCCTTGTCGAGACCAACGGGCCACTTGCCCTTGTTCGCGTCGTAGTAGGCGCAGGCGTCCACGGTGATCGTGAAGCCGCCGGGCACGGGCAGCCCGATGTTAGTCATCTCGGCCAGACCGGCGCCCTTGCCGCCCAGCAGCAGACGCTGATCGCCGCGGCCCTCCGCCTTACCGCCGCCGAAGAAATAGACGAACTTCGCACTCATTACACATCCTCGATGAAAACGCTTCCTGGCGTGGAAAGCCCTTGCTTCGCTCCGCCGGCCGTGCGGACCAACGGTGTCCGTGGCCGACGAGCGCGTGAAAGCGCGGAATACTAAGCCAAGCGTGGCTCGGATACCAAGGCCGGCTGAGACCGGCAGCGTCAAGACCTTGGGGCTCCTCACGGACGTGGGCTTCCCCGGCGTTCGGACGGCTCCTGCTGCTCGAACCTGCGGCCTGCCTTCGCCAAACGGTGCCGCGCGCCGCGTGCGCGCGGCAAGTGTCGCAATGCGAGCATGTTGAAAAAAAACGCCCTTGCCAGTGCCGTTTTCCGGGCCGTACATCGAATCGGTCCAAGATTCTGGGGTTGACCCCAAACGGAGGCGCGATTCTGGATGACAACGGGTCCGTCATCCTGAGGCGCACAGGCAACCCTGGTGCGCTCGAAGTGCCTGCGTGGACACCTGCCGGAGGTTCACCATGCCGTGCAGCGCCGCAATCCATCGCTGCACGCTTCGCCGGCTTCGACCCGGGATAAACGGCTGCGTGGGTCCCTCTGCGCTTGAGGAGTCACGCCGCGCCGGGCGGCGCGTTCGACCGCCGTCGCGTAGGGCACTTCGTCTGACCGTCAGTGAATCGCTGGTCAAGCGACATCCGCCCACTCAGTCCGCCAACACCGTGCTGTGCTGCTGCCACGTCCGACACGTTCAGGGCTCAGTGCTTACCGGTCGGGCCGGTTCGCCTGACTCCGCTGAAAAACAGCGCGTTGTTGACCGAATTGTCGCGTGCGCACTTGACCAATCCAATGCTTCCAGCAGGCAAACTCGGCCTTGAGACACGAATCCGGGTTGCGACGCACGAAGCCGGGTCTCGGCACGCTTGATCGAGTTCGACGCCTCAGGCTGGGTTGCGGAACACAAGGAGTCACCGATGTTGGGTACCCGCCTGCTGATGGCAACCGCGCTGCTGACGGCCCAGGCTTCGCCCTCGGGCTGCATGTCGAGTCTGCTCAACCTGGCGATGTCGCCGTACTCGGGCCTGGGAGGAACGTCGACCAGCCCGGACATTTCCCTCAGCGCCGACAAGGACTACGTCAACCTCGGCGACAGCGTGACTTTCACCGCGATCGTCAGCGGATACAGCGGGCCCTATACCGATTACTGGCAGATGGACAGCGACGGCGCCTGGTCCACCGGCGGATCAACTTTTACCCGCACGATGGACACGCTTGGCACGCGTTCCGTCTATTTCGTCGCACGCGACGCCAATGGCGTCGATTCCGACACGTACTCGATGCAGGTGTACGTGGTCGAAAGCGGCGCGACCGGCACCGGCTCGACCGGTTCAACCGGCAGCACCGGGACCGCGTCCGCCGTCAACGCCTCGATCAGCGCGTCTGCCACCACCGCCGAAGTGAACGATGTGCTCTCCTTCACCGCGACCGCCTCGGGCGGCACGTCGCCGTACACGTACTACTGGGCCGTGGACGACGGCGCGTGGCAGTCCAGCAGCAGCGCGACGTATTCGGTCGCGATGCCGTACGCCGGCTACGTTTCGATCTGGCTGGCGGTCATCGACGCGAACGGCGCCGAATCCGACGTGGCTGGCGTCGACATTTACGTCGCCGAGCCGACCACGGCGACCTCGGTCGGCTCGGTCGCAGGCTGCTTCTCCACGACGTTCTTCACGATGCGGCTGACGGCCAGCGGATCGAGCGTCAGCGGGACGTACGACTACTATGGCGGAACGATCTCCAATGCCACGCTAAACGGTTAGACCCTGACCGGGACGTGGGCCGAGCCGGAAGCGCCGTGGACGGTGAAGTACGGCCCGTTCGAACTGACGTTCAGCGAGGATTGGAACTCGTTCACCGGTAACTGGGGATTCGAGGGCAGCGGAAGCTGGGGCGGCTCGTGGAGCGGAACCCGCGTCGACTGCGACTGAGCCGCGGCGGCGAAATCCGGTTTGCGACGCGGGTCGCTGCCGGAATCCGCCGGCGGATCGCTGTCGGATCGCGGCTCCGCTGAAGCTTCTGACCTCGGCGTGAGCCATCCCAGCAATCGGCGGAAAGAGTCGCGCCGGTTGCCCGACCTGGTCGAGCCAGCCGGGGCGTCTTCCGCTGCGCCTGCACACGGACTGACTTTGCC
>CAYOHG010000415.1:2246-3580 GCA_964403685.1 uncultured Planctomycetales bacterium | reverse complement strand
CGTCTGGGAGGGGTTCCCGAGCCGCTCGATCACCACACCACGAAGCGGTTCATCGCGACTGGGGGCGCTGGATTCCAGCGGCTCAACAACCACCAGCTCGCCCTCGCGCGCACCTTTGGCGGTGGGATCGACGATCTCAACCGCGGCGACCGCGCTGCGTCCGCGCGGGCGGACGATCCAGCGATGCCCGAGCGACTCCAGGACTCCCACAAACCGAACCGCCGCACGCGCCACAATGCGTTGGACTTCTGCGCGGGGTCCGCGCTCGCCGGTGGCCGCCCGGAGGACTCTGGCGGCGACGGTATCGCCCTCGCGGGCGTCGCGGGTGTGGTCGCGCGGGATGAAGAGATCGACGTGTCCGGGGGCCTCGACGAAGCCGAATCCGCCGGGGTGCGCACGAAAGGTCCCGATGATCTCGTTGCGGGCGGCCGGGATGGTCAGGCCGCGACCGCGGCCCAGCGCCAGTGCACCGCTCTCGAGCAGCTCGCGAACGACGCGGCGGAAGGCGGCGTACTGGCCGTCGGGGACTCCCAGGTTTCGCGCCAGCGGGCGTAACTTCAGTGGCCGGTCCGGGTGCTGTCGGATATACTGCTCAATGCGGTGCTGTCAGAAACGCGAAGCAGGATCCGATTCGTTGAGCGGCATTCGCGTAACACACGTCGAAAATCGACCGCGCGTTGGGGTCGACGCGTATCAGAGGACGCGGGAAATCTGCACCGGTTGGGTAATGATAAACGTGCTGGCTGGGGCTGGCCAGCCACGGAGGCGCACCGCCGTGGCCGGCCTGCGCTGCGGCGCCGTCGCCGTTCCCGCGTGGGATCAGGTGCCGGCGCGCCGCCGGCTGGGAGCGAGGCCATGAACAACAACCATGAGACGGTCCGCACGGACACGCAGTTCTCGGTGTTTCTGGTCAATAAGCCAGGCGTGCTGGCGCGCGTCGTTCAGCAGCTCGCCTCCAACAAGATCAACATCCTCGCCATGAGCATCATGGAAACCAGCGAGCACGGCGTCCTGCGGCTGGTCGCGCAGTGTGCCGACTCGACCCGCAAAGCGCTGCGGGCGCTGGATGTGCCCACCTCCGAGACCGTGGTGGTCTCGGCCACCATGCCCAACCGTCCCGGCGCGCTGGCCGACATCGTCGAGCGGCTGGCCAGCGAGCACATCAACGTGCACTACGCCTACTGCACCAGCGGAGCGCCCGGCGGCCGCACGCTCGGGATCTTCAAGCTTTCCAACGTCCCCAAGGCCATTCAGGTCATGACCGAACGAAAGCCGCGCCGCCGTCCCGAGCCGGCGGCCATTCGCGGACAAACGGGCCAGCGGCGGGCCTGAAG
>CAYOHG010000415.1:639-2236 GCA_964403685.1 uncultured Planctomycetales bacterium | reverse complement strand
GCGACTGCTGGGAGTTGCCGTGCTCATCGCCGGCGGGGCGCTGCTCGCGCTGGCCGCGCGTCTGACGCCCGACCCGCGCGGCGTCGGCACGCACGAGCAACTTGGCCTGGCGCCGTGCGGATTCCACCTGCGGACCGGGCTGCCATGCCCCACTTGCGGAATGACGACCGCGTACGCGTATGCCGTGCGCGGCAATTGGCTGCGGGCGTTTCTGGTGCAGCCGGCCGGACTGGGGCTGGCGCTGCTGACGTTCGGCGCGGTCTGCGCCGGCGCCTGGCTCGCCGTTGGCGGGCCGTTGCCGCCAGGCTGGCTGGGGAAGCTGGACCAGCTCTGGCTCGTTTGGCTGGCTGTGGCCGTCTTCGTCGGTGCTTGGGGCTACAAGCTGGTGCTGGCGCTGGTTGAACGGTCGGCGACCGGTTGAGCGTGTCGCTCGCCAGCGGTAGGCTGCGGTCTCCAGTACGAACCGACGCTGCATAACCAGCCGGCCCAAAGGCCGTGCGCGGGGACGTGGGCAGCGCTCGACGATGGTCGGGCGGAGGATCGGCGGGCGATGGCAAAAAACGTTCCTTCGAAGGAGCCCAAGGGCGACAGTGACGCCGCGGCACAGGTGCCGACCTTCACCGAGCAGGACCGGCAAAAGGCGCGCGCCTGGTTCAAGAAGGCGGACGTCGAGCGCGAGCGGCGGGCCTATGACTTTGCCATCGAGTGCTACATTCAGGGGCTGACGTTCTGGCCGGAGGCCGTCGAGGAGGGCCACAAGCCGCTGTGGGCCCTGGCCATTCAGCGTCAGCAGGTCGGCGGCAAGAAACCCGGCATGCTCGAGATGATGAAATACCCCACCGGCGGCAAGGACGCGCGCCAGGCACTGCTGAATAGCGCGCTGCTGCTGGCCAAGGACCCGACCAACCCCAATCACTATGACGCGGTTGTCAAGAACGCGGCCCGCACCTCCATGTTCGACACGCTGCGCTTCTACGCACCCAAGGCGCTCGATTCCATGCGCAAGGAGAAGAAGCCCAACCAGGCGCGCTTCCGGGCCTTCAAGCAGCACCTGGTCGAAGCCGCCGAAAGGGCGGACGCTGCCGGCCGGCCACCGATCGCCGCATGGTTCTTCGAGGAAGCCCTGCACGCCATCGAGTATCTCATGTCCCGCAACCCGGCAGACATGGGCTTGCGCGACGAGCAGCGCGACCTGTCCGGACGTCTGACGATCACCAAGGGCAAATACGGCGACGCGGATTCGTTCCGCGATTCGCTCCAGGACGCCGAGTCGCAGAAGCTGCTGCACGACACCGATCGAGTGAAGCAGGGCGAGCACACGCTCAACGAGCTGCTGGCCGCCGCGCGAGCCGAGTGGAAGCTCGACCCGCAGTCGCCGGCGAGGATCAACGCGCTGGTGGATGCGCTGCTGAAGACTGAGCGCCGCGCCGAGGAGGATGAGGCCATCGCGGTGCTCGAGGCTTCGTACAAGGCCAGCTCGAACTATCGCTACAGGCTGCGCGCCGATGATCTGCGCTTGCAGCGGCTTCAGCGGCAGCGCCGCGCGCTGCGCGAAAAGGCCGCCGCCAGCGGCAGCGCCGACGACTTGCAGCAATAC
>CAYOHG010000415.1:0-629 GCA_964403685.1 uncultured Planctomycetales bacterium | reverse complement strand
ATACCGCCATGTGCCGATTCAACAATCATGGCAAGCAATACCGACTGGCGCTCAGCGAGGAGCGGCAGACGACGGTGGAGATCTACCGCCAGCGCGTGGCCGAGTACCCGACCGATCTGGGCATGAAGTACCGGCTGGGTGCCGCGCTGTACGAGATGGGAGAGCTGGACGAGGCCATTCCCGTCCTGCAAGTGGCGCAGGCGGATCCGCGCAGCCGGTTTCGCTGCCAGATGCTGATCGGCAAGGCGTTCTTTCAGAAGGGCACGCATTCGCAGGCCGTAGAGGTGCTTCGCGAGGCACTGGAGGCGTATCCCGGCGGCGGCGACGACCTGGCCAAGGAACTGCTGTTCACGCTCGGGCAGGCGCAAGTCGCCGAAGGCCAGATTCCGGACGCCAAGGCCACGCTAGGCAAGCTTTTGCGAATCGATTACAATTACGGGTCAGGCAAGGCTCGCGAGATGCTCGAGGGCCTCAAGTAGCCGCGGCCGGCCGGCCGTCGAAGCGGCTGCGCGGGTCGGTCGGCAGGCGGAAGTTTGCGATCGCCCGCCGGCGTCGCTGCGCGGCCGTGAGATACGGTAGAGCGGCGCGGGCGTTGTTCGAACGCAGGGGCTTGAATCGGGGAGTTGCAG
>CAYOHG010000414.1:0-3587 GCA_964403685.1 uncultured Planctomycetales bacterium | reverse complement strand
CCTCATGAGTTCGCCGCTGGACCAGTTCGTGCGGCGGTCGGGCGAATGGCTGCGGGGCAGCGGGCCGATGCACGACATCGTGATCTCGACCCGCATTCGTCTGGCGCGCAATGTGCGCGGGTTCTTTTTTCTGTCGCGGGCCACGCCCGAGATGCGGCTGGAGATCGCCGAAGCGATTCAGGCGGCGATTCGCCGCGCCGCCGGCCTGTCCGACCTGATTCTGGTCGACGTCGAGAAACTCGACGAGCTGGATCGCCAGTTGATGGTGGAGCGGCAGCTCATCAGCCGCCAGCACGCCGAGGGCGGCGGCGCCCGCCGGGTGGCGTTCGATCCGGCCGAGGTCTGCTCGCTGATGATCAACGAGGAGGATCATCTGCGCATTCAGGTGATGCGCAGCGGGCTGCAGCTCGACGAGGCCTGGGAGCACATCAGCCGCGTCGATGACGCCCTCAGCCGGCACCTGGATTTCGCGTTCCACGAGCAGTTCGGCTACCTGACGGCCTGCCCGACCAACGTCGGCACGGGCATCCGCGTTTCCGTCATGCTGCACCTGCCGGCGCTGCGGCTGACCAACGAGCTTGAAAAGGTGTTTCTCGCCGCCAAGGAGCTGAAGCTCGCCGTTCGCGGGCTGTACGGCGAAGGCAGCGAGGCGCAGGGCGACTTCTTCCAGATTTCCAACCAGATCACGCTCGGAGTCAGCGAAACCGGCATCATCGACGACTTCCGCGACAACGTGCTTCCGCGCATCGTCGAGTTCGAAAAGGGCGCCCGCGCCGCGCTGGTCAAGGGCCGCGCCAACGCCGTCGACGACAAGATCTATCGCGCCCTCGGCCTGCTGCGCAACGCCCGGCTGATCAGCTCCAACGAGGCCATGCAATATCTTTCGCACGTCCGCATGGGATTGCACATCGGCCGGCTGACCGTCATCGATCTGCCCACCGTCAACGAGCTCTTCCTGCACATCCAGCAGGCCCATCTACAGAAGCTGCACGGCGAGCGCCTCAGCGGCGAGCAGCGCAGCCTGGCGCGCGCCACGCTGCTGCGCTCGCGGCTCAGTCCCAACTAATACTCGCGCGCGAGCGTAGCGGTGTTCCGACCCGCATCGCCGACGAAACGGTTTGTCGCGCCCGACGGCTTGTCGCGGAATACGACGCGCTCGGTCGTTCGCGGCTCAGGCGCTTGCGCGGCGGCTCAACCCGAACGCGCCCGTGTGGGCTGCTTCATTCGCCAGGCTCGTGCTCGTGCGCGTCCGTCTCATCCTCGGGGATCTCAATCAGCGTAAGTGTGTTGCCATCTGGATCGGCGATCGTCACGCCGCGCATATCGTTGTAGGATTCGACCTCCTCGACCTGCTGCCCACCGTTGTCCAGCACGCGCACCAGGGTCGCATCAAACTCGGTGGTGAGCACGTCGAAACGCACCGTCGGCCGCGAACCGACTTCGGGACGTTCCCCTTCCAGCCAGGCCTCGCAGCCGCCGATAAGATGAACCGCGGGGCCTTCATCGGGGAATTCGAGCGTCGCAAAGGCGCTGCTGGGGCTGGCCTCCTGCTCGACCAGATGCAGGCCGAGGCCGTCCACCCAGAACCGCAGGGCCGCCTTGAAATCGCTTACGAAGACATACACGTCACCGATGGTCAGCATGTGCGCTTCCGCCCTTGGTATTCGCGACGCACAGGTAGAACCCCGCTGGCGGCGCGCTGTCCGGTCAATCCGCCGGTTCGCGCCCGAGATCGCGTCGGTATTGCGCGCCGTCGAAATGAATCCGCTCCACCACAGCATACGCCGACTGCCGTGCTTCGGCGAGCGTAGCGCCCAATCCCGTAATGCCCAGCACGCGGCCGCCGGCGGTGAGCACCTGGCCGTCAGCGCGGCGCGTTCCGGCATGAAAGACGAAAACGTCCCCACAATCGCCGTCGGGTAACCCGCGGATCGGCACGCCGCTCTCGGCCGAATCGGGGTAGCCGCGGCTGGCCATCACGACGCACAGCGCCGCCCGCGGGTCCCATTCGAGCGAAACCTGGTCCAGTTTGCCTGCGACGGTCTGGTCGAAGACTTCCAGCAGGTCCGTGCGCAAGCGTGGCAACAGCGCCTGCGTTTCCGGGTCACCGAAGCGGCAGTTGAATTCCAGCACCTTGGGCCCGCCGGCCGTGAGCATCAGGCCCGCATAGAGGATTCCCTCGTACGCGGTTTCTTCGCGGTGCAGTGCGTCGATCACGGGAACGAGAATCTGCCGCTCGATTTCGCGCAGCACCGGCTCTTCGACCCGCGGAGCGGGGCAGATGGCGCCCATGCCTCCGGTGTTCGGCCCGCGATCGTTGTCGCTGAGACGCTTGTAATCCTGGGCCGGCTCCAGCACGTAGATCGTCTGGCCCGCGACGATCGCCAGCAGCGAGACCTCGCGCCCCAGCAGGCGCTCCTCAACCACGATGCGCGCCCCGGCGTCGCCGAAGACGCGCCCGACCAGCATGCGCTCGGCGGCGATCAACGCCTGGGACGGGTCGTCGCACACGATCACGCCCTTGCCCTTGGCCAGGCCCGCGGCCTTGACCACCAACGCCTCATCGCGGGTCGCGATGTACTGGCGCGCCAGCTCATAGTTGTCGAAGGCCCGCGCCTCGGCCGTGGGGACGGCATGCTGCCGCATGAGTTGCTTGGCGAAGACCTTGTCGCCCTCCAGGCGCGCCGCGGCGCGGCTCGGCCCGAATACGCGCTGGCCCGCGGCCCGCAGCGTGTCGCACACGCCGGCGGTCAACGGCTCCTCGGGACCGACGATGGTCAGGTCGATTCGCTCACGCCGCACGATCTCCAGCACCAGTCCCGTATCGCGCGGGTCGCCCGGCAGATTGGTCGCGAGCGCTTCCGTGCCGGCATTGCCCGGCAGCACGAAAAGGCGTTGCAGGTGGGGCGAACGGGCGATCGCGTGCGCCACCGCGTGTTCGCGACCTCCGGCTCCGAGCAGCAGCACACGCATGAGGCGGAGTCTCCCGTCATTCGGCCAGTTGGCGCAGTCGAAAGCGGGCCCAGTCGGCCGGCCAAACGTCCTGGGCCGTGTCCACGCAGCGCTGGTAGCGCACCCGCGCGTCGTCCAGATTGCCGTTGCGCCGCGCCAGCTCGCCGGCGAAGAACTCGAAGTCGTCATTGTACGGCAACCACTGTTCTCCGAGCGAACTCAGCAGCCGCCGGAAAAGCTCGGCCAGTTGCGATTCGCGCTGCTCGCCGACGAGATAGTGGCCGATGGCGATGCTGGCCAGCACTCCGGCGCCCTCCGCGCCGCTGACGTCGGGGCGCTTCTCGCGGGCGCTCGAGAGCGCGGCGCGGGCGTCGTCGGCGCGGCCCGCCAGCACCAGCGCGGCCACCTCTTGGAGCATGACATAGGCGGCATGCCGCGGCTCAAGGTCTGCGCACTCCAAGACGCTGGCAAGCTGGTCGGCCGCGCCGGAGGGTGGATCAAGCAGGTAGGCGCAGCCCGCCAGACGCCAGCGCGTGTGCGCATCGAGGCGCTGTCCGGCCAGCGTGGCGGCGCGCCGCAGCAGGTCGCGCGCCCGGTCAAAGCGCCCCCCCTCGTAGGCGGCGTGTCCCGTACGC
>CAYOHG010000413.1:0-3607 GCA_964403685.1 uncultured Planctomycetales bacterium | reverse complement strand
CCACCAGCCCGCCCAGCAACCGCCGAGCGGCGGCGGAGTCGGTAACCCCGCCGGCGACACCCACCGCGCGGGCCTGCCATTCGTAGAAGATCAGGATCGGCAGCAGAAAGGCGAGATTGGTCAGCGGCTGGCGGGGAGCGGACCACCATGCCGGCGGCTGGGCCGGGATTGCCGCCGGGACGCCGACCGGTGTTTCCCGCGGAACGGTGTTCACAATCGGTTCATGCCGCGTGCCGCGCGAGCGGCACCGGCGGCGCGCCGGCCCGCGCGTGCGCCAGTCCCGGCACTAGGGGAATTTGGTTCGAAAATCGAGACTCGGGCGGTATTCGATCGAAGCGATGAAGTCGGCGAACTCTTTGACCCACTTCTCGTCGATCACGCCGAAGGCGTCCTCGAACTGCTGCTGCTGCGTGGTCAGGCTCAGGCCGCCCTCCTGCTCGCGGGCCGCGAGGGTGCAGACCCATTTCGAGAAAGCCTCGGTGTGGCGGGTCCGCAGGTAGTGGATCATGGCCCAACCCATCACGTACGCGGTGTAGCCGCCCTCGTCGCGCAGCGCGATCGACTGCACGTATTCCGGCGTGAGGCGTTCGCCCTTTTCGCCGTAAAACGCGCGGAACTCGCCCAGGCGGCTGTGGTTGATCGCGCCGAGGCTGCCACCCACCGAGCTGGGCGGCACTTCGAACATGGTCGCCAGACCTTCCACCATCCAACGCGGCAGATCGGCAAAACGGTCGTAGATGCCGATGTTGAAGTGAATGTGGTGAGCGGCTTCATGCTGCACCACTTCCAGGTTCGTATGCTCGGCCCAGCGCTTGTAGCGGTTCTCGATCGGGCGGCGCTGGTCCGTCGGCATGGACTTCATGGCTTCGAGCTGGGCCTTCACCGGCGGGAAGGTGTTCATGTCGTAAAACGCGGAACGGTTCTTGGTCGGCATGTAGAAGCCCAGCGCGTTCATCTCCGAAAAGCCGTTGAGCGTCTGGTAGGCGTTGTACTCTTCGAATGTCGCGAAATAGAAGATTTCGAGCTTGGCCTCCGGCAGCATGCGTGGGATGTTGAGCTGCTCCATGTACGCCACGCACCAGTCGTAGACTTTCTCCAGCCGGGCGGCCAGGGCCTGCGCCTGCGCGCGCTCCGACGTATAGATAAAGACGAAGTGATCGGTGCCGAAATACTTGGCCTTCTTGCCCGCGATGTTCATCGCATCGGCCAGCGAGTCCTGGTCGAGCGGCAGCTCCGCCCGCAGATCGACGTTTTCCGACTCGGCCACCAGGCGGCGCAACTGCTCGTCGATCGAGTCGCTCCCGAGAATGTGCTGGATCTCCTCGTCGGTGATGCCCTTGCGTTCCACCGCGGGCGAAGTGCTCCCGCCGGTCGCGTCCGCCTGATAGGGTTCGATCTTCTTGACCTGCGTCTTGGGGTAGCTGACCTTGATTCCTTTGCGCTCCTCGATCACGTAGGCGTCGCCGGTGTCGGTGACCTCGCCGATGACGATGCGCTCTTTGCCCTGATCGATGATCACGACGCGGTACTTGCCGTCGAGCTTCCGCTCGTCCGCCCAGGCGAGCGACGCCGGCATCGCCGTCAGCAGCAAAAGACCGGTGAACAGAGCGGTTCGCGTTCGGTTTCGCGCGTGCATGAACTCTCCTCCGCGGTTTGAGCCGGAGTCAGCCGGCAACGATTATACTGCCAACGGCGTCCGCGACAGCCCCTGATTGCGAGGCCGTATCGTGCCCGCCCAGCGTCCCACCGGCATCCTTCGCGGCGAGCGCGAGCTCATCCGCCGGCTTGGCGAGTTGCTGCGTCCCAGCGGCGCGGGACCGGCCGGCCGCGTGGTCGTCCCCTTTGGCGACGACCTGGCGGAGCTTTCCCCGACCGAAACCGACCTGTTGTGGTCAGTTGACATGCTGATGGACGGCGTCGATTTCGACTCTTCGCGACATTCCTGGACTTCGATCGGCCGAAAGGCCCTGGCGGTCAACCTGAGCGATTGCGCCGCGATGGGCGTTCGTCCGGTGGGTGCGCTGCTGGCCGTTGCGCTCAACGATCAACTGACCCTGGAGCAGGCTTTGGAGCTGGCCCAGGGAGCGATTTCGCTGGGAACGTCCTATAACTGCCCCATTGTCGGCGGAGACACCAATAGCTGGACCCATCCGACGGTCATCAGCGTCTCCATCGCCGCCCGAGCGCAACCTGGGGTACCGCCGGTTCGGCGCGACGGCGCTCGCCCAGGCGACATGTTTTATGTCACCGGACCGCTGGGTGGCTCGATCCTCGGCCGGCACCTGACGTTTGAGCCGCGCGTGCAAGCCGGGATTGAGATTTCCGCAACTCTCCGCCCACACGCGATGATCGACATCAGCGACGGGCTTTCGACCGACCTGTACCACATCTGCCGCGCCTCGGGCGTCGGCGCGGTGATCGCCGGTGAGCGCCTCGATGCGTTGACGCATGCGGACGCGCGGACGCTCGCGCTGCGCAGCGGCCGCACGCCCCGAGATCACGCCCTGCACGATGGTGAAGACTTCGAGTTGCTCGTCGCCGTGCCGCCGACGGCAGCGCCGGAGGCGTGCCACGGGCTGGGGCTGGCGCTGCTGGGCGGATTCGTCGCCGGTTCCGGTGTGCGTATTCGAGAGCGCGACGGGCGGGAACAGCCGGTTGAACCCGGTGGCTGGGAGCACTTCAAGTGAGCGCCGCGCTCGAGCTGCGGACGAGTACCGCGGCCGGCACCCGTGCCGTGGGGATCGCCTTGGCGCAGCAACTGCACGGCGGCGAAGTCGTCGCCCTGAACGGTCCGCTGGGCGCTGGCAAGACGCAGTTTGCCAAGGGGCTGGCCGTCGGGCTCCAGGCCGCCGAGGCCGACGCCGTCGTCAGCCCGACATTCGTGCTGGTGCGCGAGTACGCTGGCCGACGGAAGCTGCTTCACGTGGATGCGTACCGTTTGGGCAGCGCGGCGGAGCTGCTCGAACTGGGGCTGGCCGACCTCTGGGGGGCGGCCGACACCGTCGTGGCGATCGAGTGGGCCGAGCGATTCGCCCCGTTCCTGCCCGCCGACACAATCACGGTCGAATTGGCGTACGACGCGGACGGCGATTGTCGGCGGATCCGAATTCGGGCAGACGACGCGTGCCTGGACCGGCTGCGGCGGGTACTGACCGGCTCGGCCCAGGCCGAGGAGATTGCCGAATGCGGGCCCGCACCCGGCGATTGACACGCGGGCGCGGCGCGTTGAAACTACCCGACCGATGGAGTCCGCCTGGGCGAACCGCAAGGCAGGTGCACAATGCGAACGCGCGTGATGATCATCGCTCTACTGGCCGGCTTGGCCTGTCTGACCGGCTGCAACGGCGTGGTGAACTCGTGGGACGATCGCAAGCACACCTACGATCGCATCACGAGCATGGACTCGCGGCAGATCGCTGATGACTGGGATTCGATCTGGTTGGCGACCAAGCAATCGCGTCTGACCCGCTGGTACGTACGGTAGGCGATCCCCCGCGGCACCCGGCTCGCCCGGTCGCTCGCCGCCGGCCCTCCGGCTGAAAGCCCGCAATCAGACCTCCCACCCTGGAGCCCTCCCCTCCGCCACCGGCCCGCCCCCCGCATGCAC
>CAYOHG010000412.1:0-3620 GCA_964403685.1 uncultured Planctomycetales bacterium | reverse complement strand
TGGCTCTGCGTCGTGCACGCATGCCGACGCAAAGGCCGTCGGCATGGCACCCGGCGAATGGAGCACAGCCGCCCCCGGCTGTGTCTGGAGTGAATGGAGCACAGCCGCCCTTGGCTCTGCGTCGTGCACGCATGCCGACGCAAAGGCCGTCGGCATGGCACCCGGCACCCGGCGAATGGAGCACAGCCGCCCCCGGCTGTCGCTCTTTCTTCCGCTGACGCCGCCGTCAGGCGCCGCGCTCCCGCGCTCGCGCGAACTCATGCTTCAACGCCGGATACAGCGCCCGATAGCGCACATAGGTCCGTTCATACTCGCCGTGTGCCGGGCCGGGCAGCGTCGTCCCGGCAACGCGTGCGATCCGCTCCGCTGCGCTGATCACATCGGTGAACGCCCGCGCACCGACGGCCGCCAGCATCGCGGCCCCCAGCGCTGCCCCCTGCCCGACCTCCAGCGTTGCGATCTCCACGCCGAAGACGTCGGCAATGATCTGCCGCCAGAGGGGGCTGCCGGCTCCCCCGCCGGACACGCGGATCTGCCGCGGTGCGATCCCCAGCGAGCGCATCAGCTCGAGCGAATCGCGCAACCCGAAGCTCACGCCCTCGAGCACGGCGCGCGTCAGGTGCGGACGGCCGTGCCGCAGCGTCAGCCCGAAGAAGACGCCGCGGGCGTCGGGGTCGGGGTGCGGGGTTCGCTCGCCACAAAGATAGGGCAGAAACAGCAGCCCCTCGCAACCGGCCGGAGCAGCGGCCGCTTCGCTCGTAAGCTGTTCGTAGGTTGCGCCGCCGCCCAAGGCATCACGGTACCAACGGAACGCGCCCCCGGCCGCGAGCATCACGCCCATCAGGTGCCACTGGCCCGGGACCGCGTGGCAGAACGCGTGCAGCCGCCCGTCCGGCTCGACGCGGTAGGTGTCAGAAGCCGCGAAGACGACGCCGGACGTGCCGATCGTCGCCGACACGACGCCTTCGCGCACCACTCCGCTGCCCACCGCTTGAGCGGCCTGATCGCCGGCCCCGGCCACCACCGGCAGCCCGTCGGGCAGCCCGGTCTCGGCCGCGGCGCCGCTTGCGAGCCGCGCGCTGACGACCGGTGACTCGGTCACCTCCGGCAACCACGAACGCCGCAGGTCCAGCGCTGCGATCATCTCGTCGGACCAGCTTCGCCGACCAACTTCGAAGAGCGCCGTGCCCGAGGCGTCGGAAACGTCGCTGGCGAATTCACCCGTGAGGCGCCAGCGAACGTAGTCTTTCGGCAGCAGCACGCGGTCGATGCGGCCGAAGACGTCCGGCTCATGCTCCTGGACCCAGGCGAGCTTGGGTGCGGTGAAACCGGGCAGAATCGGGTTGCCGGTCAGCCTCTGCACGCGCTGCGCCCCGACCCGCTGCGTGATCGCCGCGCACTGCGAGCCGGTCCGCTGGTCGTTCCAGAGGATCGCCGGCCGCAGCACGCCGCCGCGACGATCCAGCAGGGTCAGGCCGTGCATCTGCCCCGTCAGTCCGACGGCGCCGACCTGCGGCCCCGCGATCCGGGCTTGTTCGAGCACCGCCCGAACGCTCGCGACCGTCGCCCGCCACCAGTCGTGCGGCTCCTGCTCGGACCAGAGCGGGCGCGGCGTGTGCAGCGGATACTCGCTGGTCGCCTCGGCGGCCCGCGCGCCGTTTGACCGCAGCAGCAGGGCTTTTGTACCGGTCGTGCCGACATCGATCCCGAGAAAGTAGTCGGTGGCGCTCATGATGGGACTCCGCGGCGGTGTTGGATCCCCGGCGCCGCGAAGGTACAGCGGCCGGCGCGCTGCGGCAATCCGGAGCGACTATCCGGTCCCGATCCGCGGCAGTAGACTGGCTTCGGCCGGTTCCCGGGGGCGCGCGAAGCCCGCGCGCCTTCCGGCGACCGGCGTCGCGGAGCGCGGCTGCGCATGAGCGAACACCTCACCAGCTCGATTCAAGGCGACGACGGGCGGCTGTCGCTGGATGACAAGGTGTACGCGGCCACCGACGCCCGCAAACTCAGCATGCGCGACCTGCTCAACAGCTTTCGCCGTCAGGGCACCGCGCGCGTCACCGATCTGCACATGAAGAATGGCAAAGCGCCGTGTTATCGCGTCGACGGCCGGCTGAAGATTACCAACGGCGGCCCGCTCGACAATCAAACCATCGAACGGCTGTGCCGGACGCTGCTGGACGACAAGCAGATGGAGACGCTGCGGTCGCTGCGCTCGGTGAATGCGTCGCGGCTGATTGACGGCATGCGCTATCGGCTGAACGCGTATCACGATCACCGCGGGCTGAGCATGGCGATCCGCGCGCTGGACACCACCACTCCCACGGTCGATTTCATCGGGTTTCCCAACCGCGTGTGGGAGGATATCTGCAACCTGCATTCCGGGCTGGTGCTGCTGACCGGGACCACCGGCGCGGGCAAGTCGACGACCATCGCGGCATTGGTCAACCAGATCGCGCAGACGCGGCCGCTGCACATCATCACGCTGGAAGACCCGATCGAATACGAATTCAGCAGCGACATCGCCATGATCTCGCAGCGGGCCGTCGGCCGCGACGTGCCCAACTACGAGCGCGGCCTGCGCGACTGCCTGCGCGAGGATCCCGACGTCATCTTCGTGGGCGAGATGACCGACGCCGAGAGCGCCACCTGGACGATCACCGCCGCGGAAACCGGCCACCTGGTCTTCAGCGGCATCCACACGCGCGACGCGTCGGGCACGGTGACGCGGCTGCTGGACATGTATCCTCCCAGCCGGCATGACGAGGTCGCCAACCAGCTCGCGCTGAGCCTGCGTTACGTGATCTCGCAGAAACTGGTGCAGCGGCACGACGGCCCCGGCCGGGTGGTGGCGATGGAGATTCTCAACAACTCCTACGCCGTCGCCAACCTCATCCGCCAGGCCAAGACCGAGCAGATCTATTCGCTGCTCCAGACCCAGACGCGCGATGAGCCCGGCCAGCGCATGTGCACCATGGAACGCTCGCTGGCCAAGCTGGTCAAGGCGGGCAAGATCGCGCTGCCCGAGGCCGAGCGGCTGGCCAATCACGGCCCGGTGTTCGCGGATGAGATGGAGCGCGACGAGTAGAGCCCGCGCGGCGACGTCACCCACCGGTATCGCTCCGAATACTGGGACGAACGGCGGCCAAGTCTCAAATTGTGCGATGAGTAGCGGCCGAGTCTCGAATCCTGCGACGAGCGGCAACTGACCATGGCGACCCCGATGCGGCACGTATCGTCCGACCTCTTCGCCCACGAAGAAATCGCCCGTCGTGCACTACAGGCGCAGTGATTCCTCGACGCACCACAGGCTGGGCTGCACCGGCCGACCGCACTCCCGGAAATTGCCCGTGATCGGCAACCGCTTGCGAGCCTGCTGCCGTGCCGATCCGCGCCGCATAGGGTGCAGCGACGCTTTCGCGTGATCGTGCCAGACGCGGCAACAGACTCGCATTGCGCGGCGCAGAAGCTGCGCCCCAATCCGGCGCGGTCGCGCATCGTTGCGGGTCGGCTTCAGCAACGCGGCCGCGGCCGCCGAAGGCGAATGTAGGCGCCGGGGAAGCAGCGCCCGGGCAGGCCGCCGCCCGTTCCCAGGTCGGCGAGCTGGCCGCCGGTCGGCA
>CAYOHG010000411.1:0-3624 GCA_964403685.1 uncultured Planctomycetales bacterium | reverse complement strand
GCCGCGGAGCGCGAGGCGCAGCGCGCCGCGCGCGAGGCACAACTGCTGGCACAACGTCTGCTGCACGAACGCGACGCCGGCCCGGAGCGCGCCGCCGATGCCGACGCAAAGGTGCGCGGCGCCGGAGGCGGGACCTTCGTGCCGCGCGCCGAACCCCGGCTCGACATGCGCCGACTGGTGATCGAGTACGCCCAGGCCATGGCCAGCAGCGATATCGACCGCGCCGAGAAACTGGCCCGCGACATTCGCAGCGACCTACGCGCCGCTGAGAAAGCCATCGAAGCCCTGACCGTCGACGAGATCCCGCCGCCGGAACTCGCCCGGATTCCCCGACCCGTGCTGAACGGGTTCTTCCGGTCGCTGCGCAGCGGCAAGTAGCGCGCCATGCAACGGCCCCTTCGGGCGAGGCCGGCCCGGCCGGAAACAGGATTGAGATCCGACATGCCTCACGCATCTGTCGTTCGTACGCTCGCGGCGGTGCTGCTCACGAGCGCCGCCTTGACCGCCGCCGCCCAACAGCCGGAATCATCGGAGAAGAGCCCGGCGCGCGAACCGCGCCCGGTCGTCGCCGTCATCGGCTGGACTCCCGCGGACGACGTTGATCCCCGCGACGCCTGGATGGCCGAAGCCATCGAAGAAGCGCTCACGTGGCGACTGCGACGTATCCCTGAGGTCGTCGCGATCCCGCCGATCCGCTGTTCACAGGCGCAGCGCGACCTGAGGCAGCCCGGCGGCGCGACGCCGGACTGGCCGCAAGTGCTTCCGCATCTCGGCGCGAAGGTGCTGATTCGTGGACGGTTCGGCGGCCCGCCCGACGCGGTTCGGCTGGATGGCGAGTTCGTTCCGCTTCAGCCGGCGGAAGCGCCCAGCCGGCTGCAAATCGGTCCGGCCCCGTTTTTCGAGGCGCTGGATGGCCTGACGCGCGGCGTGCTCGATCGCCTGAAGATCGCCTCGATCAGTAGCGCGTCTGAGGCCGTTGTCCTGGCGCCGCCGTCGAGCTCCCTTTCGGCGGTCGAGTACTTTGCCCGCGCGTCGCGCGCTGCCCGGCGCGACGAGGTGGACAACGCCCTGCGATACCTGCGCGACGCGGTCAGCTATGATTCGACCTATCGCCCCGCGCAGCTTCTGCTGGGGCAGTTGGAGCTGCGCCTGCCGCAGGGCGCGGCGGCGGTCGGTGCGGCGCGCCTGCGCCAGTTGCAAGTCTTCGCGCGCGACGCCAACGACCGGATCGACCTTTCCGAGATCGACGCCGGCCTGAGCCTGATCCACGCTGCGACCGGTCAACCCGAGATCGCCGCGCAGCGATTGGACCGGGCCTACGAATTGGCGCGCGGCTCGGGCGACCCGTATGCGTGCATGTCGGTGTTGAGCATCCGCGTCGATTTTCATTTGTCCCGCTCTCGCGCTCGCAAGCTCGACGCGGCCGGGTCGGCATCCGCGCCGGCCGTCGACCCCGAACAGCTCGCCCTCGCGGCCCGCTGCCAGGAGGAACTGGTCGCGCTGCTCAATCGCGTCGGCGATCGCATCGCCTGCGCCCCCGCCTGCAACAAGCTCGGCCTGATCTATGAGGAACAGGGCGAAATGGCCCGCGCGTATGACGCCCATCGTCAGACGCTGGCTGCCGCTGAGGAGGCCGGCTCGGCCGACGCCCAGGCGACGGCGTGGCTGTTCATCGGCCAGTGGCACCGGCGGCAGAAGCAGATGAAGGAAGCGCTCGACGCGCTGCAACGCTGCCGCGCGCTGGTTCCCGCCGAGAACAGCGCCCCGGTCGAGCTGGCCCTGGCCGACGTCTATGACGATCCCGCGGTGGATCAGCCGCGCGAAGCGCTCAAGTCGCTCGATTCCGCCTATTCGCAACTCAAGTCTGGAGCGGATCTCACCGCACAACTGAGCTGCGTGCGGCGCATCGCGGGTTTGAAATGGAAGCTCGGCGACCGCGCCGCTGCCCGCGCCAGCCTTCAGGAAGCGATCGACCTGGCGCACGTTCTGGAACTGCCTGCAAAAGCTGAGCTGCAAGCCCAGCTCGATGCCTGGAACCGCGAGAAGCCGTAGGCCGCGGGGGATGATCGAGAGGCCGGCAGGTCAGCGGGGAATGGCTGCGCGGTCGAAAAACGCGCTCACGTACGCGCGTGAAGCTCGATCTCTCGAATGATCTCGGCGTTCGCCGCGGGCATGTCGGTGCGCCGCAGCTCCGCCAGCGTCACCCAGCGACATGATGCGCTGCCGAGAGGAACGGCATCGCCGCGGACCCAGCGACAGACCACCGGTGTGAGGTTTACGCGCCGATCGCCGTAGTCCGCGAAGAACGCCGGCAGGACGCGCTCGACCTGGCCGACAACGCCGCACTCCTCGTGCAACTCGCGCAGCGCGGCGGCTTCCACTGTCTCCCCGGGCTCGCACTTGCCGCCGGGAAACTCCCAGAGACCGCCAAGGTGTGCGTCGGCAAAGCGCTGTGCGATAAGCCACCGGCCTTTTCGATGGACCAGCGCCAGTGCAACCTCGATTGTGACGGGTTCCAATCGTAACTCCCGTACGCATTACAGATTAGGCGTGTATCGACCGATAAGTCGCGAAAGCGGCCCCTGGAACGCGCCGGTTGCGACTGGGTGACGCACCCACGTCATCACAGTCATGACGATCCAAGGCCTCACGGCGTGATAGGCCATAACCACTGCCATTGTAATGCTTTACGACAACAACGCAAGCCGTTTCCGAAAAACGCTCCCCCGATGGACACCCCCGCCTTGCGGAGATATAGTTCTCGCAACGATCCACCTGGATCCACGATTTTGCGGCTGTAGAAGCCGTGGCGCACTTCCGGGGCCGGCCGCAAGGTCAGGCCCCGGAGGTTTTTTTCCGGTTCGCGCACCGGCCGCGATTGAGCACCGAATGCCCATTGTCCCACCCGATCCACCTGGTGTCGATCATTCCGCCGACCGGCCCGACGCGTCGTTCCGGCGATGTTCTCTGTCCGCGCGGGTCGCGCGAGTCGATCCACTATGCCGCGCGCACGTTGCGATCGAGCTTCTTCTGACCGATTTCGCACCCGCAGAGCCGGGTCAGTTCGTGGAAGTGCTGTGCCGCGCACAACTCGACGAACGCCCGCATGCGCACGCCTGGAACGACGAAGCACCGCCGCCGCGGCTGTGTGATCTCGACCTGTTGCAGCGCTGCGCGTTCCTGCGGCGGCCGTTCAGCCTGGCGGATCAATGGTGCGACGGCACCGGCGCCGCTCATGTTGTGTTGATTTCGCGCAACGTCGGCGTCGGCACGGATTGGCTCGAACATCTGCAAACCGGCCAGTCGGTGAACCTGAGCGGGCCGCTGGGCCGGCCGTTTCGCATTCCGCCGACGCCGCGCCCGCTCGTGCTGGCCGGCGGCGGGGTGGGGATACCGCCGCTGCTGTTTCTTTCGCGGCGGCTGCACGAACGCGGCGAGCGCGATGTCACTGCGATTTTCGGAGCAACGACCGCAGAGCTGTTCCCCGTCGCGCGAACCAGTGACCCGCCGCACGACGCAGCCCGGCCGGCGGCCTGCCTGCGGTTGCCGGGCGCCGCGCCGTTTCCCGCGATCGTACCGACCGCCGCCGGCACGCTGGGAGTCCGCGGCCGAGTGCCGGATGCC
>CAYOHG010000410.1:0-3626 GCA_964403685.1 uncultured Planctomycetales bacterium | reverse complement strand
GTAACGGGCGATGACGCCCAGAATATTGAGCAACTGCCGCTTGTATTCGTGCAACCGCTTGACCTGCACGTCGAACAGCGCATCCGGACTCGCGCTCACGCCCAGCGTCGAGTGCATCCAGTCCGCGCAGCGACGCTTGTTCTCGCGCTTGACGGCCTGCACCTCCTGCCGAAACGCCGGATCATCCGCCAGCGGCTCCAGCCGGCGAAGTTGCGACAGGTCGCGGATCCAGTCGTCGCCGATGCGGCGGCTGATGGCGGCGGCCAGGCCGGGGTTGCACATTCGCAGCCAGCGCCGCGGCGTGACGCCGTTGGTGACGTTGACGAATTTCTCCGGCCACAGCTCGGCGAAGTCGGGCACGAGCGTGCGGCGCACCAGGTCGCTGTGCAGCCTGGCGACGCCGTTGACCCGCCGGCTGCCGATGATCGCCAGGTGAGCCATGCGGATCGCTTTGTGCGGATGTTCCTGAACGAGCGAGAGCCGCGCCATGCGGTTGACGTCGGCCGGCCAGCGCCGCTCGACCACGTCGCGCAGAAAGACGCGGTTGATCTGGTAGATGATCTGGAGGTGCCGCGGCAGGACGCGCCCCAGCAGCCCGACCGGCCAGACCTCCAACGCCTCGGGCATCAACGTGTGGTTCGTGTAGCCGAAGGTTGCGCTGGTCAGCTCCCAGGCCCGTCGCCACGGCAGCCGCCGCTCGTCGACAAAAACGCGCATCAGTTCGGCGACGGCGATCGACGGGTGCGTGTCGTTGAGCTGAATGGCCACCTTGTCCGGAAAAGCGTCCAGCTCGTCATTCGTGCGGTCGTAGCGCCGCAGGATGTCGGCGATCGTGCAGGCCACGAAGAAGTACTGCTGAACCAGCCGCAGTTCCTTGCCCATCTCGTTGTTGTCGTTGGGATAGAGCACCTTCGAGATGGTCTCGCTGGTGGCCTGGTTGCGGACGGCCTCGACGTATCCGCCGCGGTTGAAGGCGTCGAGGTCGAAGCCCTCCGCCGTCCGCGCCGACCACAGCCGCAGCAGGTTGACCGTGTTGGTTCCGAACCCGACCACCGGCATGTCGTACGGCACGCCCAGGACCGTGCGCGCGTCGCTCCAGCGGGCCGGATGCAGCTCATCGGGGTCGCCCGCGGCGGTCTCGACGGCCTTGCCGTAGAGTCGCACCGGCACGGTGAACTCGGGACGCTCGGTCTCCCAGGGAGTTCCGAAGCGCAGCCAGTAATCCGGCCGCTCGACCTGCCAGCCGTTGTCGATCTGCTGCTCGAACATCCCGTATTCGTAGCGGATGCCGTACGCATAGGCGGGATAACCCAGCGTCGCGAGCGAGTCGATGAAACAGGCCCCCAGCCGCCCGAGGCCGCCGTTGCCTAGTCCCGCGTCCGGCTCGCTGTCGCACAGCGCTTCGAGGCTGACGCCGACGCCGGCCAGCTCGCGTTCGAGGGACTCGTAGAGTCCGAGATTCACGAGGTTGTTGCGCAGCGACTGACCGATCAGGTATTCCAGCGAAAGGTAGTACACCCGCCGAACGTTCTCGACCGCGTAGGCGGTCTGCGTCGCGATCTTGCGGTCCATCACCAGGTCGCGGACGGCGTACCCGAGGCTGACGAACAGGTCGCGCTGGGTGGCCCCCTCCCAGTGCTTGCCCTGTGTGTAGTGCACGTGGTATCGGAAGAGCTCCATCAGCCGGGCGGCGTCGGATGGCAGCGACCGCGTCTGGTTGGGCGACGATTCAGTCATGGCAGGCATGCCTTCTGCATCGGCAGGCCAGGCGCAGTACCCAAGCGGCGCGGCGGATCGTGCCGCTTTCCCCTCCCGGCGGCCGCCGGCAGCGAGTGGTCGGTCCGGACGGCCAGCGCAGAAGCTGCGCGGCGAGTTCGTACAAGCGGGGTCTCATCCGACGGGGATGTTGTACTTGGCCATCTTGTCGCGCAACGTCGTCCGCGGAATGCCCAGCCGCTGGGCCGCGCGGGCCTGGTTGTTGCTGCACTGCCTCAGGGCCATCAGAATCATGCGCTTTTCGATGTCGGCGACGGTGTCGTTCAGGCCGCGCTTGCCGATCTCGGTCAACTCCAGCCCGGAGGCGCGGGCCTCTTCGCCGTTCTGCGCCAGCGGCATGATGTGCTCGACGTGAATCTCATTTCCGTCGCAGAAGGCCAGGGCGCGTTCCAGCACGTGCTCCAGCTCGCGGACGTTGCCCGGCCACGAATGCCGCATCAGCTCCTCGATCGCGTGCGTCGAGATCGTGACCGCCCGTTCGCCGACCAGGGCGGCGTGTTTCTCGATGAAGTGCCGCGCCAGCACGGGAATGTCGTCCGGCCGCTCGCGCAGCGGCGGGATGTTCAGGCTGATGACGTTGAGCCGGTAGTAGAGGTCTTCGCGGAAGCGGCCGGCGCGGACAAGCTGCATCAAATCGCGCTTGGTAGCGCAAATCAGCCGCACGTTGACCGCCAGAGCGGACTCGCCGCCGACGCGCTCAAACTCCTGCTGCTCGACCACCCGCAGCAGCTTGACCTGAATCTCCGTGGGGATGTCGTCCACCTCGTCCAGCAGGATGGTGCCCCCGTCGGCCAGCTCGAAGCGGCCGGATTTCTGGCGGATCGCCCCGGTGAAGGCGCCCTTCTCGTGGCCAAACAACTCGCTTTCGAGCACCGTCGGTTGCAGCGCGGCGCAGGAGAACCGGATCAGCGGGCCGCTGGACCGGCGGCTGTGCTGGTGAATCGCCTCAGCCAGCAGTTCCTTGCCGGTGCCGCTTTCCCCGCACAGCAGAATCGTGCGGTCGCTGTCGGCCACCGCGCGAAGCTGATTGAAGAGCCGCTTCATGGCGGCACTGCGCGCCACGAGCTTTCCAAACTGCTCGATGCGGTCGTCGTTGGCGGTCGGAGCGCGCGCCGCGAACAGCCGTTCGAGCTTCTCGATCAGTTGCTGAGTGGTGAAGGGCTTGGTGATGTAATCCTGCGCGCCGCGCTTGATCGCCAGCACGGCGGTGTCGACCGTGGCGTAGGCGGTCATCAGGATGACCTCGGTCTCGGGCCGGCTGCGCTTGACGTGCGCCAAGAGCTCCAGGCCGCTGATGCCCGGCATGCGCACGTCGCTGACGACCACGTCGATCGCCTGGCTGTCGAGGATCCGCCGCGCCGTGAGCGCATCGGCGGCCTCGTACACCTGGTATCCGGCCTCCGCCAGCTCGATCTGAAGCGTGATGCGCTTCAACGGCTCGTCGTCGACCACCAGGATCGAGCCGCGGTTGATCTGGGCCTCGGGCGTCGGGTCTGCGCTGCGCGTCTGCACGCTCATGCCTCCCACCTCTGGGCCCATTGCAGCGGAATTCGCCCCGCGAATCAACGGGGCGGAGAAATTCCGAACAGCCAACGGGCGCCGCGGGCGGGCCATTCGCGGACCCAACAAGCGTCCGCTGAAGTCGCTCGCCGACATGCTGAAGGGCAAGCAGGGGCGGTTCCGCCAGAATCTCCTCGGGAAGCGCGTCGATTACTCGGGCCGTTCTGTCATCGTCGTCGGGCCGGAACTGCGGCTGCATCAGTGCGGCCTACCGAAGAAGATGGCGCTGGAGCTCTTCAAGCCGTTCATCTTCCACAAGCTGGAGGAGCGCGGCGCGGCCACCACCATCA
>CAYOHG010000409.1:0-3649 GCA_964403685.1 uncultured Planctomycetales bacterium | reverse complement strand
GTCCCCGACCTGCGCCGCCGAAGGGCGCCACGGGCGCGCGGCGCTGACGCGCAACGGGCGCGCCGCTGTGTTTCCGCAGCGGCACGCCCGCCTGAGAACACCTCGCCGAAAACCGGGCGGAGCTCGCTTACGCCCGGCGTCCAGCCGGCCGGCGGGCCGCAAGGGCCAGGCCGCCGAGGGCTAGCAGCAGCGAGCTGCCCGGCTCCGGGATCACAATCTGATCCTGGACGCCCAGCGCGGTGAAACCGTCCAAGTCCATCGTCGAACCAGTTCCATCGAGCGCGTTCAGCCAGTTCTGCGCGATCGTGAAGTAGTGGCCGTTGTTCTGCACGCGGAGTTCATCACCCGCCAGGCTCAGTCCGTCGTCGTAGATGATCTCCCAGACGGCGATCTGGTAGGCGGCGGCGTTGTTGGTCACACCGAAGTCGATTGAGTCGTAGAAACGGCCGTACAGCTCCGCGAGCAGCGCGGCCTTCGCTCCACCCATGCCGCCGGCGATCGTGTTGGGGATGCCCGCCGGCGCGACCACGTCGAATACGTAGACGTGGCTGGGCGCGACGTTCTCGGCCAGTTCGGCGCAGAACGTCGTGAAGCTCGCGCCCACGCCGCCGTAGTCCCCGCCGATCCGCAGCCAGTTCAGCCGGCCGGCGCCGTGCTCGGCGTAGTTCAGGCCGCCATCGATCGAGAGCATGACCGGCCGCGACGGGCTGTTGTTAATGAACTGGGCCTCGATCATCGACGCCGACGCAGCCGCTGACAGCATGGCGAGTCCGCCGACAGCGGCGCCGATTCGCGCGGCACGCAACACTCCCCCGTAGATCATGCTCGTCCCCCCTCCTGTGGCCTGCTCGCTCGTATCGGGGACGCCTCCCGTTCCGCGGCCGATCCACCAGGCAATCGAGGCGCGACTCACGCGGCGCGTGGAGACACCGTCACCGGCATGCGACCCAGTCGCATTCGGCCGGCGCGCCGCGATCCTTCGCAGGGTGCGCTTCGATCATTGGGAGCGTCGGACCGTCACTTCGTCGACGCGCCCGGCCCGCGTGGGTGGGCCTTGAGAGCGGGAGGCGCCCTCCAGAAGGGAATAATAGCCCAGTCCTTGGACAAAGGCAACAGAAATACGCTAAAACAAAGAACTTACAGCGGTCCTAATAAGGCGCCACACCGATAATGTATGGCCGCGTAAACCGCTCCCGGGCAGGTCTCAAAAAACCACCGTCACCGCGCAAATGCACGTGCTGCACTACGGCAATTCCTGGTGCATGAACTCGGCAATCTCCGCCGCGCGCTCCAGAGTCAGGCTGAACAGCCCGTTGCCGTTGTGGCAGCGCAGGCACACGAAGTCAACGGTCACCGCGGCTCGACCCGCTTCGTCCAGCCGCACCTGCGATCCATCATCGCTGAAGAATGCGGCGTAGTCGACCGGCGCGAAGTCGATGCGAAAGATGTGCGTACGCACGTCGGCCACGCGGGCCACATCGCCGAACACCGCGGCCTCCGCCGACCCGCCGCTCCGCGAGGCGTACGGCATGTGGCAGCTTTCGCACGTAACCGGCTCGGTGTAACCGTCACTGGCGCGAACGTAGACTTTGCCGCCGTGCTTGGCGTCGGTCACATCGGTGTGGCAGGCGCGGCATTGGTTCCGGATCGCCGCGCCCCGTTCGTATACGGTCGAATAGTGCGGATCGTGGCAGACCGTGCAGGCGAAGCGGGCATGATAGCCGCTGGCGGCCAGCTCGTCGGCCTGCTCATAGTGCTCAATGAACCCGTCACGCGCTTCGATCACATTCGTCGTTTCATCAAGTCCCCCGCCGTGGCAACCGGCGCAGCTCTGCGAGCCGTCCAGATCAACGAAGATGCGCTCGCGGCGAATCTGTACCAGCCCGTCGGCGATCGTGAAATGCTGCGAGCCGGGGCCGTGGCAGGCTTCGCACTGCACCCCCTCCTCCGCCCAGGTGCCGGCCAGGCCGGGGCGCCCATCCTGAAACTCCGGCCGCGGGACGTCCTGCGGCCGCGCGCCGGTGGTATGACACTGGAAGCACGAGTAGTCGAACGCCGTCGCCGATGCCGCCGTCGGCTCGAAATCGGCGAACCCTGCGTGCGCACCGGTGGGACGGAAATCCAGCAGCCACTGCGTCGGAGTCCCGGTCAGCCCGGTTGTCAGCAGGTTGCCCTGGTGATCGACGAACACGGCGTTGCGCAGGTAGCCACCGATGATGTAGGCGATGTCAGTCCATTCGAATCCGGCCGGCGGCCCCGGCACGCGCGGGTCGGCGGTCTGCTCGGAAAAGAGCGGGGGCTGGCCGCTGCCGGTGCTGAGCGATTGCGCGTGTCCGTGCCCCTGATGCGCCGTCCCGAAGTCGCTGTGGCAGGTTGCACACGCAGCGGAGCCCACGTACTGCGCGTTGTTGTTGGTCTTGTCAGTGATATTTGCATAGCCGGGCGAGTCGCCTCCGCCGCCATCGTCGGGCGCCGGACAGCCGGCCAGCGTCAGCGCCGCCCAGCCGGTCAGTGCTGCCGCCACCCCCATCCGGACCGGCCAGCGCCGTCGCGTGCTCCTCCGGGGGGAACCGGGAGGCTTGATGCACGGCGATACGGCAAACTCGATTCGAGCGTCGCTCATGGCGGCACCACATCCAGATGACAGAACTGGCATAACGACACATGATCAAGTCGGAGGCCTTTGCCCTGATCCTGCGGCCGCGGTGAATGCAGGCGCGCGACGGCCGAGGTGAACAACTCGGCCGGTTCGGGTCGCGTGGCATGCGGGTTGTGGCACGTCTGGCAACCGACGCGGCCTTCGAACAGCGGCAGGATGCGGGGACTACTACCGCCCGAGGCGCCGGACAGGCCGAGCTCGTTCGCCACCAGCGCTGCCTGTCGGGACATTCGTTCGAGCATGGCGGGGGGAGCCGGCTGGCCGAGGTGCCCGTGCGGGGCCGGGTCGGCGTGCATGCTGTGGCAGTTCTGGCACAGTGACGCCGGATCGCCTCGCACCGCCGCATCGAAGCTCCAGTGTCCATCGGCGCCGCGGACCGGGTTTGCCTTGTGGCAGAACGCGCACGCGTCCGTGGCACTGGTGAGATAGGGGCCTTCGGCGCGGTGCGGGTTGATTCGCCAGGCATCGCTTTCGTGGCACTTGGAGCAGGTGGCGAAGCGGTTGCGTGGATCGAAGCCGCGGATGAACGCGGGGTTGCGGGCGGGGCGAAACGTCTCGGGCCGGCAGTGGGCCGTGAATTCGTGGCAGGTCAGGCACCCGAGGTGATCGTCGACCAACGGCCAGCCCTCAGGCGGACGCGTGCGCGGGCCGTCGGCCGGCCAGCCGACTGGATGAAACTCATCCGGGGCCTTGACGCCGTCGTGACACTCCAGACATTTCGCGTCAATCTCGCGAACCGGGATCGGCTGGATTCCTGTCGCGTCGCGCGCGTGACAAGTGACACAGCCGGCCGGCTGCCAGTGCGGATTCTCGACCAGGTTGCTGCGGCCGGGCGCCACCGGAGCCGGGTGGGGCTGCGGCTCGTGCACCGCCTGCGCATCCCAGGCGTAGACGCGCACACACGGGCGCTCGATCTGCTCAACGACCAGCACCCAGTAGGCCGGGTCGAACCCGGCCGGCAGCGGACGCTCCGTCGCGGGCGGCTGGCTG
>CAYOHG010000408.1:0-3651 GCA_964403685.1 uncultured Planctomycetales bacterium | reverse complement strand
TACGTGGGCAGCAAGGCCGCCGCTGGCAGCGACATCGACCGCGCTGGCCTGACCAACGGCTCGTTATACGGTATTCGCGTCAGCGGATTGCCGACCGAGCAGCGCAGTGCGCCGGCCGGCGGCGCGTTCGAGCTGTTCGAATTCGGCGACGTTTCGAGTCTGTCCGGGGCCAGTCTGAACAGTTGGAGCATCGGCAACGCGGTTACCAACTTCCTGCGTCCCGAGGACGGCCATTGGGACCCGCGGCCGGGACACGAGAACGACTTTTACTTCGTGACCACCGACGCGCTGACCTCCAGCGGCGGGCGGAGCCGGCTGTACCGCCTGCGCTTCGACGACATCGAGGATCCCGCGGCCGGCGGGACCATCACCGCGCTGCTCGACGGCACCGAGGGCGCCGAGATGCTCGACAACCTGACGATCGACGCGCGCGGCCGCATCCTCATTCAAGAGGATCCCGGCAACCACTCGCGTCGCTCGCGCATCTGGCTGTATGACATCGACAGTGGCGGCCTGGCGTTCATCGCCGAACACAACGCCCGCTTCTTCGACCCCACCAGCCCGGATTACCTGACGGCCAACGAAGAAGCTTCGGGCATCATCGACGCCGCCGAGATTCTGGGCGATGGCTGGTTCCTGCTCGACTCCCAAGCGCATTACAGCCTGGGAGGTGAGCTGGTCGAAGGCGGTCAGCTCCTGGCGATGTACGTTGATCCGGCCATCACCCCCGAGCCGGGAACGGCCATGCTGCTCGGTTTCGCGGCGACCGCGATTGGAATCCGTCGGCGTTGCCTGCGGTCGGGCAAAAAGCAACCTTGAGCGTCTGAACCGGCGAAACCCCGTGGAAGCAGGACGCCGTCGCGGGGCGGCGGATTCACATTCTTGACGGGCGGCACGCGCTGCCTCGTGCGCGACGCATCACCCACCGGCCCGCTCTGCCGCGCCCTTACGCGTTCGCCTATGATGCCGGCAGCCACACGGCCGCTGACGTTGCCGCGGCCGAACGACGCGTCCATTCAGACCGGGAGATTGTCATGGCCCCCAACGGGCGCGATGCGGGTCCGGCCGCACAGAGTCGGCGTGAGTTCCTTCAACGTACGGCTGCCGGCGGACTGGCCGCCCTTGGTTCCGCGGCTTTGGCGCAGAGCGCGCCAGCCGCATCACCTTCCAGCAGTGCTCCCGAGCGGCCGCTGGCGGACAAGCCGCTCGACGTGGTGCGGATCGGCTTTGTCGGCGTCGGCGGCATGGGCACGGGGCACGTTGCACACATGCTGAACATCGCGGGCGTGCAGATCACTGCCGTCTGCGACATCCGCGAACCGCACGCCCAGCGGGCCGCGAAGATGGTCACCGACGCCGGCCAGAAACCACCCACGCTCTACACGCGCGGCGAACGCGACTTCGAGCGGCTGTGCGAAACCGAAGACCTCGACCTGGTGTTCACCGCGACGCCGTGGGAGTTTCACGTTCCCGTCTGCACCGCTGCGATGAAGAACGGCAAGCACGCTGCCACCGAGGTGCCCGCGGCACTGACAATCGAAGAGTGCTGGCAGCTTGTCGAGCACGCTGAAAAGTACCGCCGGCATTGCGTGATGATGGAGAACTGCTGTTACGATCGGCCCGAGCTGATGGTCCTGAACATGGTGCGCCAGGGCGTCTTCGGCGAGGTGCTGCATGCCGAAGTCGGGTATCAGCACGACCTGCGCGACGTGAAGTTCAGCAGCGGGGGCGAGGGACTGTGGCGCCGCGCCCACGCCACCCGCCGCAACGCCAACCTCTACCCGACGCACGGGCTGGGACCGGTCGCACAGGCGTTCGACGTCAATCGTGGTGACCAGTTCGACTATCTCGTGTCGATGAGCGGCCCCGCGCGCGGATTGCAGCTTTACCAGCAGGAGAAGCTGGCCGCCGACGATCCGCGCCGCGACGAGAAGTACGTGCTCGGTGACGTGAATGTCTGCCTGATCAAGACGAAGCTGGGGCGCACGATCTACCTGGTGCACGATACCAACCTGCCGCGGCCCTACGCCCGTTACAACCTGTTTCAGGGCACGCGCGGCATCTTCGTCGGCTATCCGTCGAGGTTCCATCTGGAAGGTCGCGGCGAGGGGCACGGCTGGGAGCCGCTCGACAAATTCGCCGACGAGTTCGAGCACCCGCTGTGGAAATCGGACGAGATCCGGAACATGAGCGGCGGGCACGGAGGGATGGACTATCTGGAGGATTATCGCCTGATCCAGTGCCTGCGGGCCGGCCAGCCGACCGACATGAACGTGTACGACGCGGCGGCGTGGAGCGGCATCACCGAGTGCACGGAGATTTCAAACGCGCAGCGCAGCCGTGTGGTCGATATCCCGGATTTCACGCGCGGGCAGTGGCAGAAGTGGCCGCCGCTGGGGATCGTTACGGCGTAGTGGCGGAGCTTGACGTGCCGGCGTTGCTGCAACTGGCCGAACCGCGCGGATACCGTCCGACGGATTGGGACCTGAAGCGCGACGACGCCGGCCGGCTCTACTGGGTGCGCCTCTTTCACGAGCACCGCGTTTCGCTGCTGCGGCACATTCGCGAGTCGTATCCGCACGCCAGCGCGGCGCGAATGGAGGCGTTTCAGGCGGCGGATTATGAGTCCTTCGAGCGGGTGGCGCGGCACCCCGAGCGATTCGAGCAGATCGACATTCTCACGCTGGAGCGCATGCGCGGGGCGCTGCTCACGGCGCACGGCTTTTCCGATGCCTTCGCCGCGGTCAAGCGCCGCGAGAATGAGATTGCGCTGCGCCTGCTGCCGCGCACGCTGCGCGCGCTGTCAGAAGAGGCGGATGGGGAGCGGATCTCCCGGCTGGCGCGGCAGTTGATGATCGGGAATCTCTGGGACCTGGGTGCCATCGCCACGATTGACCTGTACGAGACGGGGCAGCTTTCCGCCGAGGAGCCGCTGGTGCAGGTGCCGGCGCGGCCGTGGCGCTGGGACGACGTCGATCGCTGGAGGGCAGCATGGGAGCGCGGCTACCAGCCACGGCACGCCGGCTACTTCATCGACAACGCCGGCGCCGATTTCTGGCTGGGTTGCCTGCCGCTGACGGCCTGGCTGCTGAGTCGGGGCGTACGCGTGACACTGGTCGGCAATTCGCGCCCGAAGCTGAACGACATCACCGCGGAGGAGCTTGAAAGTCTGCTGCCGCGCGCCGTCGAGTGCAGCGCGGCGTTGTGCCAGGCGTGGGATGATGGTCGCTTGCGAGTGACAGCTTCGGGCAGCGGCACGGCCCTGATCGACCTGAGCCAGCTTTCCGAGCCGTGCGTCACGGCGCTGGCCGACGCCGACCTGATCATTCTGCACGGAATGGGCCGCGCCGTGGAGAGCAACTGGAGCGCCGCGTTCTCCTGCGACGTATTGCGCACGGCGACCGTCAAGGACGCCGGCGTCGCGGCACACATCGGCGGTCAGCTCTTCGATTGCGTGTTTCGCTTCGAGCGCGGCGGAGCGAGCATCCCCTGAGCTCGGATGCGCCAGTGACGGCGCGTGCCAAAAACCCAGCGGGCCTCAGCGAGAGCGGCGATGGATTGTTCCTGCGACGCGCCGCCGAAGGTGGGCGGCGGTCGCGGACTTGGGCCGCAATTCAGGGGGACGGAGAGCACAAGCGGCTGCTCGCCAGC
>CAYOHG010000407.1:0-3658 GCA_964403685.1 uncultured Planctomycetales bacterium | reverse complement strand
GATCCAGACCGTGCGGGCGCCCAGCAGTCGTCCCAGCCGCAGCGCCAGATAGCCCGGCGCAGCCCCGGTTGAAACCACCACGTCCGGACGAATCCGCCGCAGCAGCCGCACCAGTTGCCAGGCCGTCCTGAGCAATCCGAGCTTGTTCCAGCGGGTGGCGTCGCGAATGGTGGCGAACGCAAACCCGTCGACGTCCGCGCGGTAGGCGGCGTTGACGGTTACGAAGGTGACGTCGTGTCCGGCGAAAGCGGGCTTGAGACGCTGCAACTGCACCCAGTGCCCACCGCCCGAGGCTACCGCGAGGATTCGCCGTCGTGGAAAGTCGCCGCCCGAGGCGGCCGCTCCTCTCCCCCCGCCGAAGCGGGTGCGAATCTCGTCGTGAATCTGCCGGACCGTCCGGTTCTTGCCGCGCAGCAACGAAGACCGCTCGAAGCGGCGCAGGTAGCGGCGATAGTCGGCGTCGCCGAAGCTCGGTTCGCCGCGGAAGCGCGCCTTGAGATACCCCCACAGGACCGCCAGCGCGTTCAGGGCGAAAGGTCGGTCCTTCAGCCGGTAGATCGTGCGCGCCAGCATGTAGGGCAGCGACATGCCGATGTACCAGTTGCCTGCTCCGCCGCGCATGCGTCCGTGCAGCAACCCCTTGTGGCTCGAGCCGAGGGCGCGCAGGTGAATGACGCGCAGGTCGGGGCGATCGTCGCTGCAAGCGATCCAGCCCCTCAGCCGGCAGACGTGACCGTCGATGCCGTCCCAGCCGACGTGGCGGACGAACCCGCCGATCTCGCGGAAGCAGGCCACCCGATAGAACTTGCTCGGACCGCAGGAATTCTCGTCGCCGCGCTCTTCATGAACGGTGCTTCCGTCGGGCCGGCGTACATACATCTTGCCCGAGATCGTGCCCAGCCGTGGCTCGCACTCCATCGCCTCGATCAGGCCTTCAAAGTAGCGCGGCGGGAGTTCGAGATCGCCGTCGAGCTTGCAGACGTAATCGAAGTCGTCGAGGTTGACGCTGGCCAGGCCGGCATAGAACGCGTCGATGACGCCCGGGCCGACACTGCGCACGCCGCGGTCCTCGCGCCGCACGACTTTCAAGAAGCCCATCGAGCGGGCGGCCTCGGCCAGCAACTGCGGAGTCGCGTCGCTCGATCCATCGTCCACCACCACCCAGCAGGCCGGCAGCAGCGACTGGGCGGCGATCGTGCGAAGGGTCGCCGGCAGGTATTCGGCCTCATCGCGGCACGGCGTGATCAGCAGGTAACGCCGGCCGGGAGCGGCCGCGGCCGAAGTGGACGCGCCGGCCGCCGTTGAGGTCGATCGCAACCCCGGAACGTGCGGAGACGTCGGCGGCGCCTGTGATTCCGTCATCATGCTCACCTCACACGTGCTCCCGTAACGGAATTCGTGGCGTGATGAACTCCGTCGTCGCCCGACGAAGCACGCCGCGGCGACCGCCCGGCATCCGTCATCAACCCCGCGGGATCGCCGACGGCGTCCGGCGTCAGCCCGCAGGCGTTTTGCAGGGCCTGCGCGATGCGGCCGGCGTTCAGGCCCAGATCGAATTCCTGCTCGATGCGGCGGCGGCCGGCCGCGCGCAGCCGGGCGCGCAGCGCAGCATCCCCCGCGATTTGCAGGAGCGCTGCGGACAGTGCGCTGACATCCTCCGGAGCGACGAGCAACCCGGTCTCGTCGTGCTGCACCAGCTCGCGGATCGCGGGCAGATCACCGCTGATCACGCACAGACCCGCGGCCATGGCTTCCATCAGTACAACGGGGATACCGTCGCGATCGCCCGAGCCGGCCACGCGGCAGGGCAACACGAACAGGTCCGCCTGCCGCATGAGTTCGAGCACGTCACGGTTGCTGCGCTGGCCGAGAAACCGCGTTCGCTGCTGCTGGCCGCGCGCCGCGACCAGCGCTTCAAGTGCGGCTCGCTGCGGGCCGTCGCCGACGATCGTGCACTCGAAAGGCGCTTCCGCCGGCAGTCGGGCGAGCGCCTCGATCAGCACGTCAATGCCCTTCTTGGGCACCAGCCGGCAGACCGTCAGCACTCGAAGCGTGGCGCTATCGACGCGATCGGCCGGCCGCAGCGCCGCCGTGTCCACGCCGCAGCGCACGATCGGGCGGTGCTGGTCGTCGCGCGGAAGTATGCCGCGGTAGAACCCGCGATGCCAGTGACTGATGCAGGCCGTGAAGGCGGACCGCTGGAGCTTCTCGCGCAGCAACGTGCGATTGGGGAACAGGTCGTTCGCGTGCCCGGTGAAGCTGAACCGCACGCTTAGCTGTCGCGCCGTGTACATCGCGATCGTCGCCGGCACGTGGGCCATGTGCGCGTGGATGTGACGGACGTTCCAGGATCGCACGCGCCGCGCCAGCGCCAGCGCGGCCAGGCACTGAAAGAGCACTTTCGGGCGACGTCTCAGCGGCACGTCGGCCGAGCACAGGGCATCCAGCAGCCCCTGGCCGATCGTGGCGGCGGCGCGCCGGGGATGCGACAGCAGCTCGAAGGCCGCATCGCGCAGCAGCGCCGCCGCGCCCGGGCCATACACCGACTGCGTCTCCTCGGCGAGCCGGGCCAGTTGCGGATCACCCAGGTCTCGATCGGGTGCGTGCACGGACGCTGTGCGGATCGGCAGGCCCAGCGCGCGCAGCGCGAAGATCTCACGGTACACGAATGTCTCAGAACGCGTCGGCAGCGTGCCGCTCATGTAGAGAATGCACGGTTCAACGCCCATGGGATGCAGCCTCCCGCGGTGCGCCGGCCTGCTGCGCGCCGGACGAGCCCCCCTTGTATTCGATCAGGCGGGTGGGCCGCCGGGCCAGCCGCCGCCAGGCGAACAGCAGGATTCCGCAAGTCTGCGCGAACTTCCCGAGCTGCACGAACGTGGCATACAGCCGGGCGTCGCGCGGCGTGCGGACGCGCCGAAGCTGTTGAGCCCGGACGCGCGTCCATTGCAGCCCGGCCAGGCCGGGCCACGCCAGCAGCGACAGTCCAAAGCTGGACCAGGCCAGCCCCAGCGCCGCCAGCGGCAGCAGCAGCCCCCACAGCAAGGCCGATTGCAGCGGCGCCCGATTGTGCCGCGCCGGACCGCGGCCGTGCAGCCAGGCGCCCTCGGCGTAGGCGTGGCCGGCCCGCAGCGCGCGTTTCCACCACTGTGCGAAGCGCGTCAGGCCGGCGTCATGCAGCGTCATTTCGGCGTCCATCCGCTGAATCGACCAACCCGCCAACCGCAGCCGCACGCACAGCTCGGGCTCTTCGCCCGCGATCATGGCATCGTTGTATCCGCCGACCGCGCGGAGCGCCGCGATCCGCATCAGCGCATCACCGCCGCAGGCGCGCGCCTCGCCCACCGGCGTATCCCATTCGAGATCGCAGAGCCGGTTGTAGATCGAAGCCTCCGGATGGCGCTCCCGTCGCCGCCCGCAGACCACCGCCGATCCGGGCTGACGCTCCAGCTCCGCCGCGGCCCGTTCGAGCCAGTCGGCACTCACCTCGCAGTCTCCGTCGACGAACTGCACCAGCTCCAGCTCCGGCCGCAGCGCGCTCAGCCGTGCCAGGCCGGCGTTACGGGCGCGCGCCGCCGTAAAGGGAATCGACAAATCCAACTCGACCACTTCGGCCCCCAGCCCACGCGCCAGAGCGACGCTGCCGTCGGTCGAACCG
>CAYOHG010000406.1:0-3674 GCA_964403685.1 uncultured Planctomycetales bacterium | reverse complement strand
GGAGTATGGGACGCAGTATCGCATGGCCGGGCTTGCGGCTGATTATCCGACGGCGAAGGGCATGTTGCCCGCACTTCCGGAGCACGGGCAAACACCGGACTGGCTGGCGCGCTGGCTGAGTACGGTCCTGTTGCCGTCGCTGGACCGCGTAGTCTTTCTTCAGTATCGCGCCCTCGCTCGCCGTCGCCTGGCCGCGACCGCCATCGCCGTTTGTCTGTATGAGCTCGAACACGGCGTGACGCTCGAGAGTCTTGACGCGCTCGTGCCGGAGTACCTTTCCGAGATCCCTCGTGATCCACTGGCGGTCGACGGCGCGCCGATCCGTCTGGCGCGCGATGAGCGCGGCGGGCGGCTCTACAGCGTCGGGCAGGATGGCGAGGATCAAGGCGGCTGGTATGATCCGGCGCCGCAACAGCAGTACGTTCACGTGCCGGGCGTTGCGGACGATGAAGTGTTTTTTCTCGATGGCGTTCGCCCGCGCCCGCCGTACCAGCCGCCCGCGTCGTTCCCCGCTGCGACCGATCCGGATTCACTGGAGGCTGAAGAAGATCAGGAGCAGGTAGAGCACGAACCCAGGTAGCCCGATCAGGCCGGCCAGCAGGATCAGCAACCATAACAGCGGGACAATCAGCCCACAGGTGGCGCGCCGCCGGGCCGGCAGGTGCAGCGATCGCGCAGCGTGCAACAGGTCAAACATCAATCCGGCCACGATGGTCATTGGCAGCAGGGATCCGATGAGCTGGGCCAGCAAGTGTCGAACGGAAAGCGGGGGTGAATTCTCCGCCAGCACGAAGCAGCCTACGCTCAGCAGGGCGATGGGCACAGCCAGCACCAGCGGCGCCGAGGCGTAGTAGCTCAGCGCCAGGCAGCGATTCTGCCGGCGGATTGTGAACTCGCGCGGATGAAAAAAGTAGCTCGGCACGCCGGTCATCATCAGCAGCGAAATGTACAACCCCGCCATCAGGCTGATCGGCAGCCAGATTCCGACCGACGAAATCGACTCGATTGAACTCCACCAGGCGGCGGCGAAACTCGCTGTCAGCCCCAGCGTGCCGAGCAGCACACTGACCATCTGAAACCGCCGCGCGTCCGCGTAGCCGCCGGACATCAGCGCCGCCCGCGCAAACCACTTCGGGTGCGCCATGGTCATCAGCACGGTATGCAAATAGGCGCGGACCGCTCCGATTTCGCGCCGCCGCTCCCACGGAAAACGCGCCTGCCCGGACGCGCGCAGCGCGCGGACGTCCAGCCCGCACTCGGCGCAACGCTGCGAGTCGGTCCCGCGCAGGTCGTAGCCGCAGTCGGGGCAGAGCACTTCGCAGTCGCTCACGGCCGGCCGTGGCTGGTCAGTCGCCGATGTCATCGCGAGCGCACCCATTCGTGCACGCGCTGCTCCAGCAGGTTCAGCGGAATTGAGCCTTCCGCCAGGATGACGTCGTGAAAGCCGCGCAAATCGAAGCGCTCGCCCAGGGAGCGTTCGGCGAAAGCACGCAGCTCGCGGATCTTCAGCTCGCCGACCTTGTACGCGGTCGCCTGCCCGGGCCAGGCGATGTACCGGTCGATCTCGTTTTCGATGTTCAGCGGGCTGAGCGCGGTGTTGTCCAGCATGAATTGAATGGCCTGCTGGCGCGACCAGCCCAGCGCGTGCATGCCGGGATCGACCACCAGCCGGCACGCCCGCCACATCTCGTAGAGCAGCCGGCCGAAATCATCGTAGGGGTCGCTGTACAACCCGACTTCCAGGCCGAGACGCTCCGCATACAGCGCCCAGCCTTCGCCGAAGGCCGTAAACCAGGCGTCTCGGCGAAACTCGGGCACGTTCTCCAGCTCTTGCGCCAGGGCGATCTGGAGGTGATGCCCCGGGACGGCCTCGTGCATCGAAAGCGCGATCATCTCGTATTTCGGACGCTGATCGAGCTTGTAGGTGTTCGCGTAGAAATAGCCCGGCTGCGCGTTGCGCATGTCACCCGGCTGGTAGTACGCGGTCGTCTGCGTCGGCGCCATGAACGCCGGTATCTCGCGGACGCCGTAGGGTGTCCGCGGGAGCTTGCTGAACAGGGCGGGCAGCGTGGCATCGATCCGCTTGCAGACGTCGCGGTAGCCGGCCAGCAGGTCCTCCGGGCGCGTGTAGTAGAATTGCGGCGAGGTCCGCAGGTGCTCGACGAAACGCTTGAACAGGACCGCATCGTCCAGTCCCAAGGCGTCGGGCGACTGCTGAAGGAAACCGCTGCGGCGGATGACGTCCATCATCTCGGCGCGAATGCGGGCGACCTCGGCCAGTCCCACCTCGTGGATCTTCGCGGCGCTCCAGTCGGTCGTGGTCATGGTGCGCAGCATGAATTCGTAGTATTCGCGACCGTCGGGCAGGGCGGCCGCGGCGATCTCCGCGCGGCAGCGCGGGACATACTCATCGGAAACAAAACCGGCGAGCTTCCGTAAGCTGGCCCGCAGATCGGGCCGCACGCGCGACTCGAAGCGCGCCCGCAGATCCGCCAGCGCCGCCGGCTCCAATACGGCCCCCGCACTCGCCAACGGTCCAGCGAGCTCGTCCAGCCCGCCGTTGAGCACCGCCGCGAATTGCTGGGGGATTCCCTGCATGACGACCCTCGGCGGTGTGCGGCCCTCGCGCAGTCCCTGTTGCAGCAGTGCGATCGTGCTGTCGATCGCGCCGGGCACCTGTTCGAGCCGTTTGAGGTAGTTCTCGAAATCCTCGCGCTGCGCGAATCGCACGCGCTCGTGCATCTGCGGGATTTCCTGCTGCGGACCCTGCCGCCCGTGAATGGGCATCAGAAACGAGCGAAATCGGTTTCCCTCGACGGCCTGCGCCATCAGCAGTTCGAACAAATCGCGATTGAGCCGTTCGGCGGGGCTTAGTCCGGCCGGTTCGATCAACCGTACCCGCTCGGCGAATAGCTGAACATCCGCGTGCCGCTGCTCGATGGCCGCAAGACTGTAGTCGCTGATGCGGTCGGCGTAACGGTAGTCGCCGCGGGCCATCGCCGACTCGGGATAGCTGCGGCTGTACCACTCCTGGTAGTCATCAAACAGCGCGCTGAGGGCGGCGCTTCCGGCGGCGGCGGGTACGGGGCTGACGAGCATGGCGCTGACTCCCCAGGCGAGCAAGGTTCGGCTGATCGGCAACATCGACGGTGCTCCTGCGACACTCGCGCGCGACTACCGGACTGGCCGGCGCGCCCCACAGGTTAGTGGCCGGCGGCGTGCGGTGCGAGCCATTGCACGTTGCGGGTCCACGGACGAATCCCTACGATTTGCGTGCATGCGTTTCCGCGCCGCCGATCGCGGCGCATCACCCGGAGTCATTCATGCCGCTGCCACGTCTGCTATTGGACATGCTTTCGCTTCCGACTGCGCCGTTCGCCGAGCAGCTTGTCATCAAGTACGTTTCGCGGGCCTGTGCGCGGCTGGAGGGCGTGCACATCAGCACCGACCGCTGCGGGAACCTGCTGGCGTACTACACTCCCACGGCCGTCGGAGGGACGCCGCTCAAAAACGTCCCATTGGTCTTCTCGGCGCACATGGATCATCCCGGCTTCGTCGCGCTGGAGGCCGCATCGGGTAAGGCGCTGCGGGCGGCGTTCCGTGGCTGGGTCGAGCCGGAGTATTTCGCCGGCGCCGCCGTGCGCTTCTGGGACGGGCGGCGCTGGGTCCGCGGC
>CAYOHG010000405.1:0-3681 GCA_964403685.1 uncultured Planctomycetales bacterium | reverse complement strand
ACCTACATCGACGCCGACGACGGCCAGGGCGGCATCAACGTCACCGTGACCGACACCGCCACCGTCGACTGCACCGCTCCGGTCATCAGCGGCGTGGCCGTCAGCAACATCGGGCCGCGCAAGGCGACCATCACGTTCAACACCGACGAGCCCGCGGTCGGCACGGCCGACTACGGCGACGTCTGCGGCGCGCTGACCGATTCCAAGTCCGGTGCCGCGGACAGCACCAGCCACACCATCAACCTCACCGGCCTGACGCCGGCGAGCACGTACTACTTCGCTGTTCAGGCGACCGATCCGGCCGGCAACACCGCGGCCGATGACAACGGCGGCGCCTGCTACACATTCGTGACGCCCGACGTGCCGGACTTCTTTACCGAGCAGTTCACCACCGGAACCGACCTGGTCGGAAAGACGCTGACCTTCGTGCCGGATGCCTCGATCAGCCGCTACGACGCCTGCATCGAGCCGGCCAGCGGGCTGCCGACCGATCCGACCGGCGGAACGACCATGAGCCTCAGCGATGACGGGTCGGTGCTGGTGAGCATCACCGGCGGCAACTCCGTGAAGCTGTACGGCGACAGCTACACCAGTTTCTATGTCGGCGCCAACGGCTACGTGACGTTCGGCGCGTCGGACGGCGAATACAACGAGTCATTCGCCGCGCATTTCGACACGCCGCGCGTGGCCGCGTGGTTCGATGATCTGAACCCGTCGGTGGGCGGCACGGTGAGCCGCAAACAGCTCGCCGACCGAGTCGCGGTCACGTGGCAGAACGTGCCCGAGTATCTCACCAGCAACCAGAACACGTTCCAGATCGAGCTGTTCTTCGACGGAACGATCACCATCACCTGGATGCAGATCGCGGCGCAGGACGGTATCGCCGGCCTGTCGGACGGCGTCGGGCTGGATCCGGACTTCGCTCCGACCGACCTGTCGGCGCTGGGCAACTGCGGCCCGCGCCCGCCGACCGCGTCGGATCTGACCGTCGAAGTCAGCACCGGCACGCCCGTGCTGATCCAGCTCGAAGGTCAGGATGACGGGCTGCCCGGCCCGCTGGACTACATCATCGCCAGCCTGCCGGCTCACGGACAACTCATCGACCCGCAGGCCGGCGCGATCATCACCGCCCAGTACACGCTCGCGGGCCACGGCGACAGCGTCACCTACGACCCGTTCGGCACGTATGAGGGCCCCGACGCGTTCACCTACAAGGTCAACGACGGCGGCACGCCCCCCGACGGCGGCGATTCCAACACCGCGACCGTCAGCATTTCCGTCGGCGTGCCGATCCCGCTCTACGAGTTCCTGTTGGATGACACCAACCCCGGCTGGACCGTCGAGGGCCAGTGGGCCTTCGGTCACCCCAGCGGCGGCGGCAGCTTCAACCACGACCCGTCCAACGGGTTCACCGGCGGCAACGTCTACGGCTATAACCTCGCCGGCGACTACCCCAACAACCTCACCCCCGCCCGCAACCTGACCAGCACGGTGATGGACCTCACGGGGTATCACGACGTGACCGTCAGCTTCCGCCGCTGGCTGGGGATTGAATCCGCCACCTTTGACCACGCGGCGTTCCAGGTCAGCAACAACGGCACGACCTGGACGACGATCTGGTCGCACAGCGGGGCGGCGATTTCGGAGAGCTCCTGGTCGCTCCAGGAATACGACATCTCCGCGTTCGCCGACGAGCAGGCGACGGTGTACCTGCGCTGGGTGATGGGCACGACCGACAGCTCGGTCACCTATCCGGGCTGGAACCTCGACGACATCGTCGTCAAGGGCCGCCCGATTCAGGCGCCATGCCCGACCGATCTGGACGGCGACCTGGACGTCGACCTCGACGACCTGTCGATCCTGCTGGTCCACTTCGGCACGACCAGCGGCGCCGGCCCCGAGGACGGCGACTTCGACGGCGACGGCGACGTCGACCTCGACGACCTGAGCGAAATGCTGGTGAACTTCGGGATCACCTGCTGATCGCAAGCCGGTAGGAGACGACGACGTACGCAGCGCGCCCGCGCCACGATCTGGTGCGGGCGCGTCTTTTTTGGCGATGGTGCCGGGCGAAAGTGAGTGCCGCGCCTACGCCCCCGTCCAGCGCGCCACCAGAAACGTCCGGTCGTCGGCCGGCAGCGATTGCCCCTGATACTGATCCAGCGATGCGTTCAGCCGCCGGACGATCTCCGCCGCGGGCGCGTCGGGCAGCTCGCGGACCGTTCGCGCGAGCATCTCCAGCAGCCCGTCCAGATCGAGCCGCACGTCCTGCTCGTCGCAGATGTCGGTCGCCCCGTCGGAAAACAGAAACAGCCGCGCATCCGCCGGCAACTGCCCGCGGGTCACCTCGAAGGGCGCTTCCAGCACGCTCAGCGGGGGATAGGCCGGCGCCGGCAGCGGCGCCAGCGATCCATCCGGCGCGGCGAGCATGGCCCGCGGATGGCCGGCGTTCACCGTCTGGTAGGCCCCGCTGCGCGGGTCGATCTGCATCGCCAGCATCGTGACGAAGGCGTCGTCGGGCAGATGCCGATCCAGGTACGTGTTCAAGTGCCGCATCAGCAGCGACAGGTCGAAATCCGCATCAGCATGCGCGTGCACGATGGCATGCAGGTTGCCGGTGGTCATCGCCGCGGCCAGCCCCTTGCCGCTCACGTCGGCGACCGCCAGCAGCACACTGCCATCGGGCAGCGGCACAATGTCGACGTAGTCTCCGCCCACCCAGCGACACGGAGCAAAGCCGATGGAAACGTCCAGGCCGGCCAGGGCCACTTCCGCCGGCAGCAGCCCGTTCTGAATCTCGCGCGCCCGCAGCAGCTCGCGTTCGATGGCCTGATGGGCCGCATCGCGCTCCCGCAGCCGCCAGGCCGCGTCCGCCTGTCGATACTGCGCCACCGCCAGCGTCGCCAGCGAGAGCCACTCGCCCGTGCCATATTCCGGCGGAAAATGCACGTAGAGCACATCCAGCAGGCCGGGGTGCTCGCTCAGCGGACAGGCCACCGCCGCCGTGCGGAGCTGGGTCGGCGAAAGCGACAGGTTCACATCGACCTTTCCCAGCGGCGCATTGCTGGCCAGCGATGGCTCGCGCGAGCGGCAGACGGCCACCAGCAGCGAGCGTGAGACGTAGCCGGAATGGTCGTTCCGCAGCTCCGGCAGCTCCGCCCGCGACAGCTCCGCCGGCGGCAGATCCACCCGTTGCGGATCGACCCGCAGCACCCGTGCAGTCGTGCCGTGAAAGCTGCGGCGCACCAGCAGGTCACACAGGCACTGGCGGCGGTCGTGCTCGTCGGCGATGTGCATCAGCCGCGTGCCGAGTTCAAGGATCTCAGACAGATGCGCCGCGTTCACCGCGGGCGGCTCGCTGTCGCGCAGCGTCGTCAGGTGCAGGCCGGATTCGTCTCCCAGGATCGCGGTGCGCAGCGGTCGCTCGATCCGCACGGGCCCGCTGGCCTGAAAGCGCAGCCGGCAGTCGCCGGCGCGGATATCCTCTCCCCCGCTGAGCATGCGCTCGGTGACCGGCTCGCCGTTCACGCGCGTGCCGAAGCGGCTGCCCAGGTCGCGGATCCACCAGCGGCCGAACGGGTCGCGAAAGACCTCCGCGTGGCGGCGCGAGACGGTCGGATCCTCGATGTGCACGTCCGCGGCCCGCGAGCGCCCGATGATGGCGCGCTCCCCGCCCAGCGG
>CAYOHG010000404.1:0-3691 GCA_964403685.1 uncultured Planctomycetales bacterium | reverse complement strand
GCGGCAGGGTTGGCTTGCCCGAGTTCTCGGGCTGGACGGCAAACCCCGCTGCCAGGGCACCCTGCAACGCGCCGGCCACCAGCAGATCGTTGTCGCCGATCAGCCGGTCGTCGCCGGCATCCCCGGACAGGGCCTCGCGCCCGGCATGCACGGCCAGGCTGCCGGTCAGGCCGGAGAACTGGACGAGGGCCTCTTTCTGGGTCACCGCGGCAGTGCCGGTGCTGCCCGCTGCAGGGGTCTGAGCCCCGTCGGCGAGGAACAGGGGACCGGCCACAGCGGCCACCACCCTGACCTGATGGTCGCCGATGAGCGCGTCGTCGCCGGCACCGCCGCTCACCGTGTCGTCCGCTCCGCGCAGCACGATCGAGCCCACCAGCTGGTTGAAGTCGACGCTGGCCTCGTGCGTCATGCGTCCGTGCCCGGAGGCGAGCGCGGTGAGCAGCGCCGCCTCCCCGCGCACCAGGGCACCGGCCTGCACGCCAGCCACCAGCAGGTTGTGGTCGCCGATCAGGGTGTCGTTGGCGTCACCGCCGTCGAGCCAGTCCAGAGAGCCCTTCAGTTCCACGCCGCACACCAGGCCGTCGAACTCGACCAGGCCGGAGTCGAACAGTTTCTTGCTCGGCAACACGGCACTGCCGGCCCCGGCGACCATCAGATCGCCGTGCACGATGCCGAGCACGCCGAGGGCGTCGTCACCCACCAGCAGGTCGTCGCCGCCCTCCCCGTAGAGCTCGTCGGGGCTGCCGATGGAGACGATGCAGTCGACCAGCCGGTCGAAGTCGACCAGGGCTTCCTTGAAGGGATGGGCGAAGGCGCTCTGTGCGGCGAAGGCGGCCGGGCCGCTGAGCAGCGGGCCGCTGACCACGCCGGCCACCAGCGTGGCGCTGTCGCCGACCAGAGCATCGTTGCCCTCGCCGCCGAACAGCGCGTCGCCCCCGGCGCGCAGCTCCAGCTTGTCGACCAGCCGGTCGAACTCGACCACGCCCTCGAAGTTGTGGGTGGAGGTGAAGCCTTCGGCCTGTCCCAGGCCCACCAGCACGGGACCGGCTACGACACCGGCGACGCTGGTGTGGTGATCGCCAACGAGCAGATCGTCGCCGGCGCCGCCGGTGAGGACATCGAAGGCGCCTTCGGCCTTGACACTGCCGATCAGCCCGGTGAACTGGACCAGATCGTCGCTGGAGCCAACCGGCTTGGAGCGCGCGCCGGCCTGGCCGGCACCGACGGTTACGATGGGCCCGCGTACTGCCCCCAGGGCGAGCACGGAGTGATCGCCGATGAGCAGGTCATCGCCGTCGCCGCCGGCGAGCCGGTCCTCGGCGCCCTTGAGGGTCAGGCTGCCGACCAGATCGGTGACCTCGACGAGCTTGCGATCGGCGTGCTTGGACGTGCTCGTGTCGAGCACGACGAAGGGCCCTTGCACCACGGCGGCGACCTGCACGCTGTGGTCGCCGGTCAGGCGGTCGCCGCCCGCGCCTGCGTCGAGCACGTCGCGCCCCCCGCGCAGGGTAAGGGTATCGACCAGGCGGGTGGCCTGCACTTTGTGGAAGCCGCTGCCGCTGGTGCCGGAGCCGGCGGCGAGCACCGGGCTGAAGGGAATCGCGAGGGGATCGGCTGCGCCGTCGTTCAGGGACTGCAGCGCGCCGGCCTGCACCGCGTCGCCCAGAGCGATCGCAGCCGCGTCGATGGCGCCGTCGAAGGGGCTGGCGCCTATGCCAGCGGCGATCAGGAGCTGAGAGTCGCCGATCAGGGCGTCGTCGCCGTCGTCGCCGAACAGGACATCGTCGCTGCCCTCGAGCGTGAGACTGCCGAGTCTGACCTTGGACAGCCAGCCGGTGTTGCCGGCGCTGCCGGCCGGGCCGTCGAGGGCCACGGCCAACGCGACGCTGTGGTCGCCGATCAGACGATCGTCGCCGTCGCCTCCGCGCAGTGTGTCGCGGCCGCTGGTGAAGCCCACCGGTGCGGGGGTGCCCTTGACCTTCTTGGCGAAGGCCTCCACGCCGTTATCGAAGTCGTCGGCGGCCTGCAGCAGCCCGGCGGGCAGCTCGCCGGCGGTGGCCGCCGAGGCGCTCAGGACCAGGTTGACATCGCCGACCAGCAGATCGTCGCCATCGCCGCCCTCGAGAGTGTCGCTGGCCACGGCTGCGATGTCGATGGGATGCGGCGGCAGCAGCCGGTCGAGATCGCCCAGCCGCTGCATGGCGTGCTCGAAGTCGCCGAGCAGGCCCGAGAGACTGCTCTGGAAGGGCGCGATGACGATGTTGTGATCGCCCATGAGCCGGTCGTTGCCGGCCTCGCCCAGCAGCACGTCGTTGCCGGCCACCAGATCGAGGTGGCGGCCGACGTCGGCAATCACCGAAGCGAAAACGCTGACCTTGCGTCCGGCCGCATCCTTGTACGGCGCGAGCCCGTGCAGCACTCCAGCTTCGAGCGCGCCATGGTAGAGCCCCGCACCCAGCGGCTCGATCCCGTGCACGCCATGGGGCATCAGGCTAGCCATCGGCACGACGATCGCGCCCCGTTGCGGCAGCTCGCCGCAGTTCTGGTCGACCTGCGGGTTCAGCTCGTAGCCGTGCAGCACCAGCGGCAGGCCCTCGTGCACCGGGGCGAAGTTGTAGCTGTTGTCGCCGATCAGGATGTCGTCGCCCGCGCCGCCGGCCAGCACGTCGTTGCCTTCGTTGCCTTCGAGATAGTCCTGGCCCGCGCCGCCGGCCAGCGTGTCGTCGCCGCGCTGACCGAACAGCAGATCGTCGCCTTCGCCGCCCAGCAGCGTATCGTCGCCGGCGGGGTGGAGATCCAGCGCCAGCAAGCGGGTCTCCCACTTGCCGTTGGCGTCCTGCACGCCGGTGAGCAGCCACAGATCCTGGCCCAGCAACGCCGCGTCGATGGGTGCCGAGCCGTTGACCTTGCGCTCCGCCAGCACCTTGGCCTGATCGAGCAACAGCACCTCGGCGCCGCCGCCGGGCAGGCGCCGGATGATGCCGACGTCGCCCAGCATGATGTCGTTGCCCGCCCCGCCGTCGAGAATGGCGTCGCCCTCCTCGCCGTACAGATCGTCGTCGCCCGCGCCGCCCAGCAGGGTGTCGTCACCCTTGTGGCCGTGCAGCTCGTCGTCCCCGCCGTTGCCGGCGATGACGTTGTCGGCGCCGTTGCCGTGGATCACGTCGCCGTGCTGGCTGCCCAGCACGTCTTCGAAGGCGTCGCATTCGATCAGCGTGAGGGTCAGATGCTCGGGATCGACCACCTGCGCGGTCAACAGCCGCAGATCCAGACTGACCGAGCCGGCGAAGTCGGTGAAGTCGAGCGTGTCGCGCCCGCCGCCAGCCTTGATCTCGACGGCCAGATCGCTGCCCAGATTGCCCCCGGCGAAGACGTAGGTGTCGTCGCCCGCCTCGCCCCACATCTCGTCGTCGCCCTGCCCGCCCTCCAGCACGTCGTCTCCGCCCAGCCCGATATCGACCGCCTCGACCGCGCACAGGGTGTAGTCGGCGAAGCGCAGCACGCGCGCATCGTCGCCGTAGATGATGTCGTTGCCGGCGTCGCCGAAGAGGAAATCGTTGCCCTGGTTGCCGATCAGGATGTCGGCGTCGGACCCGCCCAGCAGCGTGTCGTCGTCCTCGTTGCCGTACATCTCGACCCCGCCGCTGGTGGCCGAGGCGTCCAGCGTGTCGTCGCCGGCCTGGCCGTAGAC
>CAYOHG010000403.1:0-3705 GCA_964403685.1 uncultured Planctomycetales bacterium | reverse complement strand
CGCCTGGGCCTGACGCCGGCCGGCAGCGACGGCGAGTACTTCCAGGATTTCGAATTCACCGCCGGCGCGGCGCTTGGCTCGGACAATCGGCTGACCGCGGCGCTGACCACCGAGAAGGAAGGCGCGAAAACCGAAACCGAGCGGACCTTCGCGGTGGATGGAGACTGGCGCCCGCTGGCGTTCTCCTCGTCGGGTGAGTTCGGGCCGGCGGAGGTGGTCTTCGGCGGATACGGAATCGTCGCTCCCAAGGATGGGGAGCAGGCCGAGTACGACTCGTTCGTCCACCTGGATGTCAAGGACAAGTGGGTTGTAGTGCTGCGTTTCATGCCGGAAGGCGTGTCGGCCGAACGCCGCCAGCACCTGGCGCGGTTCGCCAGCCTGCGCTACAAAGCGATGGTGCTGCGCGGGCTCGAGGCGCGCGGCATGATCGTGGTTAGTGGTCCGACTTCCAAGGTGAAGGAACAGCTCATCAAGCTGGATTTCGACGCGACGCAATCCGGCTCCAGCCTGCCCAGCCTCACCGTCCGCGATTCGCTGGTCGAGGAACTGCTGGCCGGCGCGGGCCGGAAACTGGAGGAGCTGCAAACCGCGCTGGACGCCGGCGAGCCGCAGATGGGATTCGTCCTGCCGGGCGTCAAGCTGGCCGCCCGCGTCGACGTACAGAAGGTCAAGAAGCAGGGCCGCAACGTGCTCGCGCGGCTGCCCGCGCCACAGAAGTCGAGTGATGCCGCGGTGCTGATCGGCGCGCACGTCGATCATCTCGGCCGCGGCGAGACCAGCGGCACGCTGGCGCGCGACGACGAGAAGGGCCAGATTCACTACGGCGCCGATGACAATGCCTCCGGCGTCGCGGCGATCCTGGAGATCGCCGAGTACCTGGCCGATCAGCAGCGCGCCGGAAAGCTGGCAACGCACCGCGACATCCTTTTCGCGGCGTGGTCCGGCGAAGAGCTGGGCCTGCTCGGTTCGGCCGCGTTCGTTGAGAAGTTGACTGAGCAGGGGGGTGATCCGGCCAACGTGCAGAAGTCCATCGCCGCGGCGCTCAACCTCGACATGGTCGGGCGGCTGGACAAATCGCTGGTGCTTCAGGGGGTCGGCTCCAGCCCGCTGTGGCCGAAGGAAATCGAGCAGCGCAACGCCCCCCTGGGCCTTTCGATCTCGCCGTCCAACGAAAGCTACCTGCCGACCGACGCCACGTCGTTCTACACAAAGGGCGTGCCGATCCTCTCGGCCTTTACGGGTTCGCACGCCGAGTATCACACGCCGCGCGACAAGCCCGAGACGCTGAACTACGACGGCGCGGCTCGGGTGGCGAAATTCATGGGACTGGTGCTGCGCTCGGTCGCGATGGCCGAGCATCCGCCGGAATACGTGGCGATGACCAAGCCGGAGTCCGGACAGCGGGCCGGTTTGCGGGCCTACCTGGGGACGATCCCGGACTACGCTGCCGGCGACGTCGTCGGGCTCAAGCTTTCGGGCGTGGCCAAGGGCGGGCCGGCCGAAGCCGGCGGCGTGCGCGGCGGCGACGTGATCGTCGAGCTGGCCGGGAGAAAAATCGAAAACATTTACGACTATACCTACGCGATTGACGCATTGAAGATTGGCGCGACGGTGAAGATCGTGGTGATGCGCGAAGGGCAGCGCGTCGAGCTGTCCGTCACGCCCTCGTCGCGCGAATAGGGCTGCGCGGCCTGGCGGGCGGTTGTTCGAAAAGGACGCGCATCGTCGTGGGCTGCGCGGGCCTTCGGCGATTGTCGGCCGGAGGGCGTACTCGCCGGCTCGAGTTTCCTGACCGGCCGCGGCCTGCGCCGGCGTCTGAAGAAACGTGGGATTCTGACTTCGCGGAGCACGATTCGCATGCACACATCATGGTACGTCCGGCGCGGCGCCGCGCGGACGCTTGCCGTGGCCGGGCTGGCGGGTGCCCGGCCTGGCCTCGCGGATACGCAGGTTCAGCCGCACGCCGGCATGCTGCGCTACGCCGACGTCAGCGCCACGCACATCGTCTTTTCCTATGCGAATGACCTGTGGCTGGTGCCGCGCAGCGGCGGAACTGCGGTACCGCTGGCCAGTCCTCCCGGCGAAGAGACGCATCCGCGTTTCAGCCGCGACGGTCAGACGATCGCCTTCGTCGGCAACTACGACGGCAACCGCGACCTTTACGTGCTTCCTGTGGCCGGCGGTGTGCCGGCCCGCGTGACGCACCATCCGACCGTCGAGCGCCTGACCGATTGGACGCCGGACGGTCGGCTGCTCTTTTTTGCCTATGGATTGGGCCATTATCCCCGCGCCGCGGAGATGTATACGGTTGCTGCCGTTGGCGGACTGCCGGACAAGCTGGCGATTCCCTACGGCGCCAACGGCGCCATCAGTGCCGACGGTCAGTGGCTGGCCTATACGCCGCACCAGGTCGATACGCGCACGTGGAAGCGCTATCGCGGAGGCATGGCCACCGACGTGTGGCTCTTCAACCTCAAGACGCATGAGTCGAAGTCGATCACGGATTGGGAAGGCGTCGATTCGATCCCGATGTGGCACGGCCAGCAGGTGTACTATCTGTCCGACGAAGGGCCATCGCACCGCAACAACATCTGGGTCTACGACACCGCCAGCGGCAAACGCCGCCAGGTAACCAAGTTCGACCGCTTCGACGTCAAGTGGCCGGCGATGGGGCCCGGCCCCAACGCTGAAGGCGAAATCGTCTTTCAGCTCGGCGCCGAGCTGCATCTGCTGAATCTCAAGACCGAGCAGTCGCAGGCCGTCCGTGTGGTCATTCCCGGCGACCGGCCCAAGCTGCGGCCGCAGCGGATTGATGCCGGCGAGTTCATCACCAGCGGCGACGTTTCCGCCACTGGAAAGCGCGCGGTGTTCGAGGCCCGCGGCGACATCTGGACCGTCCCGGCCAAGAACGGCTCGCCGCGCAACCTGACGCGCACCGACGCCGTCGCCGAGCGCGAGCCCGACTGGAGCCCCGATGGCAAGTGGATCGCGTATTTCTCCGACGCCGGCGGAGAGTACGAACTGCATGTCACACGCTCGGACGGCAGCGGCGAGACGCGCGCCCTGACCCGTGGGAACGCGGCCTACCTGAACGGGCCGAACTGGTCGCCGGACTCCAGGAAGATCGTCTTCTGGAACAAAGCGGCCGACCTGTTCCTGCACGACCTGGACAGGAACGAGACGCGCAAGCTCGACACCGAGCCGTGGGCGATTCAGAATCGCGTGAGCTGGTCGCACGATTCGCGCTGGCTGGCCTACACACGCACCGCCGAAAACATGCGCTCGGCGATCTGGTTGTACAACGTCGAAACCAACGAGAAGCAAGCCGTGACGGCGGGCGTATTCAACGACGCCTGGCCGACGTTCGATCGCAAGGGCGATTACCTCTACTTCGTCAGTCAGCGCGATTTCAGCGATCCGATCTACGAAGACATCGGCACGTCGTTCATCTACGCGCGCACCAGCCGGCTCTATATGCTGCCGCTGCGCAAGGACGTGAAATCCCCGTTTGCGCCCAAAAGTGATGAGGAGGGCGCCGAGGACGAAAAGGACAAGCAGGACGAAGACAAGAAGGACAAGGACAAGGCTGACGACGTCGTGACGACCTCGCCGGCGGCCGGCGCGGACAAGCCCGACCCGGCGCACGGCGACGAGGCCGGCGATCAGGAATCGGCCGCGCAAAAGGCCGCCGATTCGCAGTCGGCC
>CAYOHG010000402.1:0-3723 GCA_964403685.1 uncultured Planctomycetales bacterium | reverse complement strand
CGACGGCGGCGGGCCGTGGTGCGTCAACGTGGCGAAGTCCGATGCCGTCAGCGACGCGGCGAACTGGATCGCATCCTGGAACGAGCGCCAGACGATCAGCCACGGACGGTGTCGCCAGCCGGCCCGGGCCATCAGCCGCAATGGCTGTTCCTGCACGCCGCCGATCAGTACGAAGATGTGCGCCGCGTGCAAGGTGTTGAGCACGGACTCGAGGTTCACCAGGCCGGTCGCGTCCATGACCGGCACAGCCCGCATGTCGAGGATCACCGCGTGCACGTCGCTGCGGACGGTGCGCAAGGCGCTTACCGCCTTCTGGGCCGCACCGAAGAACAGCGGCCCGCCAATCTCGTAGACCATCACACCGGCGGGCAGAGGCTGCTCGGCGGCGTGAGCAGCGCCGTCGGCCCAGCGGAAGTGCGCCAGCTCCGCCATGCGCCGCATGAACAGCAGCGCCGCCAGCACGACACCGACGCCCACCGCGATCACCATGTCAAACACGACCGTCAGACCAAAGCAGACGCCCAGCACCAGCGCGTCGCTGGGCGGGGCGACCCGCAGCACGCGCAGGGCATGCTTCAGCTCAGCCATATTCCAGGCGACGATCAGCAGCATGGCCGCCAGCGCCGACATCGGCAGCATGCCGAGCAGCGGCGCCATGGCGGCCATCGCGGCCAGCACGAAGGCCGCGTGCACCACCGCCGCGACCGGGCTGCGTCCTCCGTTGCGGATGTTGGTCGCGGTGCGGGCGATGGCGCCGGTCGCCGCGATTCCGCCGAAGAACGGCGCGACGATGTTGCCAATCCCCTGGGCCAGCAGCTCGGCATCCGGGTCGTGCTTGCGGCCGGTCATTCCGTCCGCAACCACCGCCGAGAGCAGCGACTCGATCGCGCCCAGCATGGCGATCGCGAAGGCCGCGCCCAGCAGGGCGTCCATATGTACGGGGGTGCCGTCGGGTGCGGTCGCCAGCCACGGCAGCGTCGGCGCCGGCAGCGTCTGCGGCACGCCCCCGAAGCGCGATGCGATCGTCTCGCCCTGAAATCCCGGAACGAGCCAGCGCAGCGCGAAGGCGACGGCGGTCGCGGCAACCAGCGCGACGATCGGGGCCGGCACGGCGCGCGTCAGCCGGGGCACGACGATCAGCAGCGCCAGCGTCAGCGCGCCGATGACAAAATCGGGCCAGTGAAATGTGTCCGAGGCCGCGAACATCGCCAGCACGCGCTCCAGATAGTGCTCCGGCATGTGCGGCACGTGCAGGCCGAAGAAATCGCGCAGTTGCATGGTTGCGATGACGACGGCGATGCCGGCGGTGAACCCGCTGGTTACCGGGAAGGGGATGAACTCGACCAGCTTTCCCAGGCCCGAGGCGCCCATCAGCACGAGGATGATGCCGGCCAGCAACGTCGCCATCATGAGCCCGCCGGCGCCGTACTGCGCGGCGATCGGCGCCAGAATCGCGACGAAGGCGGCGGTCGGGCCGGAGATCTGCACGCGCGAGCCGCCCAGCAGCGCGGTCACGCCGCCGGCGACGATCGCCGTGAACAGACCGTGCTGAGGCGGCACTCCGGCGGCGATGGCCAGAGCCATCGACAACGGCAGCGCGATCACGCCGACAATGACGCCGGCCAGCGCATCGCGGCGAAGCTCCGGCAGACGGTAGCCTTCTCGCAGCGTCTCGCGCAGCGCGTAGCCGGGCAGCGCGAGCAACCGGCGCAGCGATTCCGCAATGTCCCTTTTGTCCGTTTCATCTCGCGCGGGTCGATCGCTGATCGTGTCCACTGCCTGACTCGGCCCCTTTCCAGCGTTCGCGACGCCGTCGGCGCGCGACGCCGCTTCCGGAATGACGAACCCGAAGAACTTCGCCCTTGGCGATCCGGGTGGCGATGCGCGTCAGCGAGCCCGGCCGGCGCGGCGCTTGCCGGCGGCGGTCTTTCGATTCGCCGCCGTCCGCCGCGGCGCGGATTGACCGCTGGACTTGGACGATCCGGCCTTCTTGCGCGCCGCAGCCGAGCCGGCTGACTTTGACGAACGCTGCTCGTCGATCACCGCTTGCGCCGCCGCCAGTCGCGCGATCGGCACGCGATAGGGCGAGCAGCTCACGTAGTCCATTCCGACGCGATGACAGAACTTGACGCTGCGGGCCTCGCCGCCGTGCTCACCGCAGATACCGATCTTGAGCCTGGCGCGCGCGTCGCGGCCGTGGCGGATGGCATGGTCGACCAGCAGGCCGACGCCTTCCTGATCCAGCGACTGGAACGGGTCTTCGGCGAAGACGGCGGCCTTGCTCTGGTCGACGTAATCCGGCAGGAAGCGCCCGGCGTCGTCGCGCGAGAGGCCCATGGTCATCTGCGTCAGGTCGTTGGTGCCGAAACTGAAGAACTCGGCCACCTCCGCGATACGCTCGGCAGTCAGCGCCGCCCGCGGCGTTTCGATCATGGTGCCGACGAGATACGGAATGCGCACTTTCTCGCGGGCCAGGATCGCATCGGCCACGGCGCGCGTCCGCTCGGTCAGGATCCGCAGCTCTTTCGCGTCGATCGTCAGCGGGATCATGATCTCCGGCTCGACCTTGCCGCCGGACTTCTTCACCTCGACGGCCGCCTCGATGATGGCGCGCACCTGCATGTCGAGAATCTCGGGGTACGTGATGCACAGCCGGCAGCCGCGGTGACCGAGCATCGGGTTGGCTTCGTGCAGTTGCTCCGAGCGTTGCAGGATGCGGTCGGCGGGAATGCCGGTGGCGCGCGAGAGCGCATCGGCCTGCTCGCGCGTCTTGGGCACGAACTCGTGCAGCGGCGGGTCGATCAGCCGGATCGTCACGGGACGCCCGCCCATCGCGCGGAAAATGCCGACGAAGTCCTCCTTCTGGTAGGGCAGCAGCTTGCCCAGGGCCGCAACGCGGGCTGCCTGGGTTTCGGCGACGATCATCTCCTGAATCGCGAGCTGCCGCGCCTGCGTGCTGAAGAACATGTGCTCGGTGCGGCACAGGCCGATGCCCTCCGCGCCCATCTCGATGGCCTTCTGGGCGTCCTCGGGCGTGTCGGCGTTGGTGCGCACCTTCAGCCGACGGCGCTCGTCGGCCCATTTCATCAGCGTGTAGAACTCGTCCGGCAGCTTCGGCAGCGTCAGCTTCAGCTCGCCGCTGTCGTCCAGGACCAGGTTCGCCGGCTTGATGTCGCAGTGGACGATGCCCTGCTGGTGGGCGGCGTGAAGACCTTCCGCGGCCATGCGCAGGACGCGGACCACCTCTTGTGGGGTCAGCCTGCCGCGCTCCTCCAGCAGCTTGTCCAGGGAGCGCCCCGAGAGCAGCTCCATCACGAAGTAGGGGTTGCCCTCGGCGTCCTTGCCAAAGTCGTAGATCGCCACCACCCGCGGGTGCGAGAGCCGCGCCAGGGCCCGGGCCTCGCGCTCGAAGCGGGCCATGAAGTCCGGGCTCTTGTCCTTCATCAGCTTGATGGCCACGATCCGGTCCAGCGAAGGATCGTAGGCCCGGTACACGGCGCCCATGCCGCCCTCGCCCAGCAGGGAGAGGTCGCGGTAGCGGCCGACCACGGGCATCGTGCGCTCTGCCATGGCTACTCCGAGAACTCCGCCTGGTCACGCAGCCGGAACGGCACCTGCCCCTCTGCCAGCAGCTTGCCCCCGCGGGTCACCCGCACCCGCACCGTGTGCTCGCTGCCGTCCTGGAGCAGCTTGCGGTAGGGGGCGTAGAGGAAGCGCCCGCGC
>CAYOHG010000401.1:0-3725 GCA_964403685.1 uncultured Planctomycetales bacterium | reverse complement strand
ACGAGCGAAGAGATTCGCATGCGCCGGGCGCATTTCCGTGTGCAGATCAAGGCGGCGGTCGTGTTGCGCCCGGCCAGCGCCAGCGAGCAGATGAAACTCAAGCTCCAGGGCGTCACCGGCGACCTATCGGAAGGCGGTTGCCTGACGCTTTTCCCGTTGCCGGTGGGCGTGGGGGACGTGTTTCGCCTCGAGTTTGATCGCAAGGTGTTGAACCTGCCGCTGACGTTCGCGCGCTGCGTGCGCTGCATTCTGCTGCGCGAAGACGCCTACGAAGCCGGATTCAGCTTCTTTGCACCGGTGGAGCTGCCCGAAGACCTCGTCTCGCTGACCTCGGCCGGCGTGAAGCACCACTAGCGCCGCTTGTCCAGGAGTGACCCGCGCGTGACCGCGATTCGCGACCATCATCCTGCTTGCACGACAACGGCTCCAACGGGCAGTGTCTCGGGCGCGGCCTGGCACTTCGAGCTGATCGCACTGGCTCGGCAATCGCACAGCGGACATGGTTTCTTGACGCGTGCGCTGGGCGTGATCGGGCGCGCTTTCTCCAGTCCCTACGCTCGCATCTACTTCCGCCACAACGCCGAGGTGTTTCGCGAGGAGGTTCACAGCGGTTCCACGTCCCCGACGTTCTGGCGTGGCCCGACCGACGAACTGCTGACCGACGCGATGGCGCGCGGCGTCTCGCGGGCACGGCTGCTGAGCGCCCGTGGCGCCCCGCTTCAGATCGCGATCCTGACCGCGCCGCTGTTCGACGCAACCGGCATCGTCTGCGGCGCCGTGGCGGTGGTCGTCCAGTCCGCACCGGCCGACGCGCGGCAGCATCTGATGCTGCTGGAGTCACTGGCCATGCTGGCGTCGCAGCTCCAGAGCGACCGGGGGCACGCCGCACGCGCGACTGGCGCCCCGCCGGCGGCAGGCGCAACGATGGCCAGTACCCAGTCCCTGGCGCGCGCCGCCGCTTGCGAGAGCGAGACCGAACTGGCTTTCTCCATCACCAACGGCCTTCGCAACAAGTTCGGCTTCGAGCAGGTTGTGCTGGCGCGCGTGCGCGGACTGCATGCCGACATTCTTTCGATCTCAGGCCTCGACGAAGTCAAGCCACGCAGTCCCGGCGTGCAATGTATTCGGGCCGCGATGGAAGAATGTCTGGACCTGGGTGTGACGGTTGCGGTTCGGGGCGGCGGCGACTGCCTGCCCGAGGGCACTCGGCCGCGGCTGCATGCCCAGTGGCACGATGCCGCCCGCGGCGCATCAGTCGCGTCGTTGCCGCTGCGATTTTGCGAACAGGTGGTCGCAATACTGAGTGTGAGACACTCCGGCAACGAGGAACTGACGGCCGAAGGACTTGCCAAGCTCCACCAGACGGTCGAGCCGCTTGCGCCCGCGCTGGTTCTACTGCGAAAGGCGCAGCGCGGATTGCCTACGCACGCGATCGACGCGCTGCGATCGACCTGGCAGTGGCTGCGGAGTCGCGGCGGGGTCGGCCGCAAGGTGCTGCTGGCCGCTGTTGTTGCCGCCGCCGCGTGGATCGCGTTCGGCACCTTGCCGTTTCGTCCGACCGTGCCGTGCGTGCTTCAGCCGGCCGAGATTCGCCAGCTTTCGTGCCCGTTTGACGCGGTGCTGGCATCAGTACAAGTCGCCGCCGGGGATCGGGTGCGCGCCGGCGACGTCCTGGCGCGGTTGGACCGTCGCGAGCTTGATACGCAGCACAGCGAGCTGGCCGCGGAGCTGGAGGTACACCGCCAGGAGCGCCTGCGGGCGCTGGCGGCCGGGGCGCCGGTCGAAGCGCGGCTGGCGGAAGCCAACGAAACGCTGGCTCGCACGCGCCTGGCGCTGGTCGAGGCGCGCCTGGCACAAACGGAGATCCTCGCCCCGTTCGATGGGGTGATCGTGGCAGGCGACCAGCGGCGGCAGGTGGGGGCGGCGCTGGCGCAAGGAACGACGTTGTTTGAGATTGCACCGCTGGATCGCTGGACGGTCGAGCTGGCGGTTCCGGAAAACGTCGTCGCCTTCGTTCACGCGGGGCTGGCCGGCGAGTTCGTCTCCACCGGGCGACCGGAAGACACGCGGATGCTGGCGATCGGGCGTGTCCGCCCGGCGGCTGAGATTCGCGGGCAGCGAAACGTCTATGTGGCCGAGGCCGAACTGCGGGCGGAAGGCGACTGGCTGCGACCGGGCATGGAGGGTGTGGTGCGCATTCGAGCCGAGCATCGTCCGGTCTGGTGGCTGACGCTGCGGCCGATTCTGGACTATTTGCGATTGAGGTTCTGGCTGTGAGCGTGAGCCCCGCGACCCAACCGGCCGTGTCATTGGCGCAGCGCCTCAGCGCTGTGCGCGTCGGTCTGCGCCAGGACCTGGAATTCAGTCGGCACGTTTTTCGCGGCGAAGTGTGCTACGTTGTCCGCGACCCGGTGACGTTTCAGAGCCACCGGCTGGATGCGCACGATTACGAAATCCTGATGCGCATCCGACCGGAACGCACGTTGGCCGAGATTTGCGCCGACCTGCTGGCCAGCGGGCAGGCCCGCCCCGCGGACGAGGAGCCGTTCTACCAGTTCGTGCTCTCGATGCATCGCTTCGGGTTCCTGAACCTGCCCGTCTCCGACGAGCGCTCGCTGTATCGCCGGCATGCCGCCCGCCGGCAGTCGCGTCGCCGGCAGCTCTGGATGGCGCCGATCTCGCTGCGCCTGCCGCTGTGGAACCCGGATGCCTTTCTGGCGCGCACTCTGCCGGCCGCGCGGGTGCTTTTCTCGCGGACGTTCGTTCTGATCTGGGCGGCGTTGATGCTCGCGGCCGGCGGCCTGGCGGTCAATCGCTGGAGCGAACTCGTGCAGCCGCTGAATGGCCTGCTGGCGGCGCAGAACCTGCCGATCATCTGGCTGGCCTTGATTATCCTGAAGGCGTTCCATGAACTCGGGCACGCGTACGCCTGCCGGCATTTCGGCGGGCGCGTCCCCGAGATCGGCGCCTACTTCATTCTGCTGACGCCTTGCGCGTATGTAGACGCATCGGCGGCCTGGGGCTTCACGCGGAAGCGCGACCGCGTGATCGTCAGCCTCGCCGGCGTGTACGTCGAGTCCATCTTCGCGGCGGTCGCGCTTTTCGTCTGGGCGCTCACTCCGGCCGGACTGCTCAACTCGATCGCCTACAACGTGATCTTCCTGGCCAGCAGCGTGACGGTGCTTTTCAACCTCAACCCGTTGATGAAGTTTGACGGCTACTACGTGCTGAGCGACTGGCTGGAGATTCCCAACCTGGCCGCGCGGGCGCGGGCTCAACTAACCCACTTCGCCAAGCGCCGTTTGCTCGGTGTGCAGATACCGACCTCAAACGCGGGACTTTGTGAACGGTCGATTCTGATGGTTTACGGTGTGGCGGCGACGGGGTTCCAGTTCTTTCTTGCGATGGCGATTGCGACCCTGTTGGCGTCGAAGCTCTTCATTGTTGGATTCACCGCGGCTGCCCTGTACGTGGGTGTCACTCTGGTGCGAAACGGGGTGCGGCTGTTTACCTACCTGGTCCGTTCGCAGGAGACCGCGTCGGTCCGCGGGCGGGCAATTGCCGTGGGAAGCGTCGGCATGGCGCTGGTGCCGCTTAGCCTGGCGGCGATACCCGCGCATTGGGGCGTCGCGGTTCCCGCGGAGGTGCGCGCTGAGCGGGAATGCGTCGTACGGGCACGCACCGGCGGATTCCTGCATGAGGTTTTCGCCCAGAATGACCAGTGG
>CAYOHG010000400.1:0-3733 GCA_964403685.1 uncultured Planctomycetales bacterium | reverse complement strand
GACGTTCGGGATCGACGGGTCCTTGGCGATGAGGAATCCGAAGCCATCGGGATGGATCTCGACGCGGCCTTCGACGATGGCGCCGGAGCGAAGTTCGGTCTTCGGAATTCCACGATCGTTCGCGCGACCCGCCGGTATGAATTCACTCGAAACGAATCTTCGCCGCGAATCTCCATCAGGTTCGCGACTTCCTCGAAGATGCGGGCCACGTCGCTGTTGGTCATGGTTGCTTCCGCCTGCCCCGGGGCCGTACTCGCCTTATAGATCAGCCTCCGCGGGCTGCCAAGCATCCCTGGTCCGCGCTTCCAATGCTATCATCCCGCCGCCGGCCGTCGAATCGGCGCCCGCGCGCGACGCAGGAGACAGTGGTGGCTCGCATCCTGAGAACCCCGCCGCACGAGATGCCGCGCCTGTCCACCGGACAGATCGAGCTGCGCGTTCGCTATGTCGAAAGCGATCCAATGGGTTTCCTGCACCACTCGCAGTACTTCGTGTACTTCGAGATGGGGCGGACGGAGCTGCTGCGGCGGTCGGGCGTGCCGTACGCCGAGATGGAGCAGCGCGGGCTGTTTTACGTGATTGTGCGGGTGGAGTGCCACTTCCGCGCGCCGGCGCGCTACGACGACGTGTTGACGCTGACAACGTCGCTCGTGCGGTTGACGCGCTCGCGGGCCGATCACGTTTATGAATTACGGCTGCGCGACGGCGGGCGGCTGCTGGCCGAGGGCAACTCGACGCTGGGGCTGGTGGACCGTACTGGCCGAGTCTGTGCGCTGCCCGACGAGCTGTTCGAGCTGCTGCGCTCGCGTCTCACCGTGCCGCCGACAACTCCCAGTGCCACGGCGGAGCAACGCTAGGACGTGCGGCCGGCCAGTTCGCTCAGCCGCCGCTCGATCAGCGCACCGACTACCTTAGGGTCGGCCTTGCCGCCGGAAACTTTCATCACCGCGCCGGTCAAAAAGCCACGGGCGGCCTGAAGCTTCCTGGGGTTGCTCAGCGCGTCCTGCACCGCCTTGGCGTTGGCGGCGAAGGCCTGCTCGACCCAGCCGGCGATCTGCCCCTCGTCGCTGCTCTGGAGCAGGCCGAGCTGCTCGGCCAGCGCGGCGGGATCAAGCCCCGGACTGTCGACCGGATCGAACTCGCCGTGCAGCTCGTCGGCGAGCGGGCGCGGCGATCGGCGGCCGGCGGCCTGCTCCGCCGCAATCAGCGCGTCGGCGGCCGTCGCCATTCGCTCGGCGATCTGCCCCGCGCCGGTGGCGTTCACTTTGGCATCGCGCACCAGGTTGGCCAGCGCGGCCATGCGCGCCGCGGGAATCCCGAGACCAGCGATCGAGGTGTTTCGCGTATTGGCCTGAGCCGCCCAGAAGCTGATGAACTGCTTGGCGAGCGTGAGCTTGTCGCCGCCGGCCTCCGCGGCATGGTCGAGCAGGTCAGCGGTCGCGCGAACGTCGACCAGCGCCGGCACGTCGCGCGGCGACAGCTTGTACTCGCTGATGAAACGCTCCGTGCGAGTGATCGGCAGCTCGGGCTGGTGCTCGTGCCAATCGGCGACGCGAGCCGGGTCGGGCCGCAGCGGCACCAGGTCGGGATCGGGAAAGTAGCGGTAGTCGTGGGCCTCTTCCTTCTCGCGCTGCGGCAGCGTGATTTCCTGCACGTCGTCCCAGCCGCGGTTGGCCTTGTTGCCAGCCATTGCGGTGACGCCGTCCTGCTGCCACTGCTCGACCTGCCGCTGAATCTCGTAGCGGATCGCGCCGTAAAGCGACTTGAAGGAGTTCAGGTTCTTCACTTCGACGATCGGGGTGCGGAATTCCTGCTCACCGCGGCAAATGCGCACGTTGATGTTCGGCTCGAAGCGCATCTGCCCCTTCTGCATGTTGGCTTCACTGACGCCCAGGTAGCGCACCAGACGCTGCAACTGCACGGCGAACTCGCGGGCCTCTTCGGGGGAATGCAGATCGGGCTCGGAGACGATCTCAAGCAGCGGAGTTCCAGCGCGGTTCAAATCCACCGCGGTGATGCCGGGGAAGTCGTGCACGTTCTTGCCGGCGTCTTCCTCGAGATGCGCACGGCGGATGCGCACCTTGCGGACGCGCCCGTCAAAGGGAATCTCGATGTGCCCGTTCACGCACAGCGGCAGGTCGTACTGCGAGATCTGGTAGTTCTTCGGCAGGTCGGGATAGTAATAGCTCTTGCGGTCCCATTTGGTGAACTCGGCGATGCGGCAGCTCAGCGCCAGGCCGGTGCGAATGGCGAATTCGACCGCGCGGGCGTTGATCACCGGCAGCGCGCCCGGTAGGCCGAGGCAGACCGGGCAGACGCGCGTGTTGGGCGGTGCGCCGAACTCGACCGCACAGCCGCAGAACATCTTCGTCCGCGTGGCGAGCTGAACGTGAATCTCGAGTCCGATGATCGGATCGATCAGCAGACCGTCGCTAGCGCCCATCCGAGTCTCTCGTCTTTCGCTTCCGCCCGGCCGCGCCCCGCGCGCAACCCACCCTTTCGCCCGGGCGAGCGGCAGCGGGCGGCATTGTAGAGCATCGCGCGCTGCGCCGCTGCGCGGACGGCTTGGGACGCCCGGACCGCGGACCTACAATGGTCAGCCGCGGTGCGGCCGAAGCCGCGCGCGAGGCCCCCTGCCGAGGGCGACGGCGGCCATGTCCGATTGGCGCTCCGCGATTCGCGCGAAACTGCTTGAGCCTGCGGCGGCGGTGCGGATGATCCGTCCCGGAGAGGCGATCTACCTCTCGGACGGCTCTGCCACGCCGCTGGGTATGCTGCCCTATCTCTGCGCGCCGGATGCCCCGCTGGCCGATCACGTCATCCATCACCTGCTGACGCTGGGCGAGGCGCCCTACGTCGCGCCGCGCTTCGCCTCGCGCTTCCGGCACAACGCGCTGTTCATCGGCGCCAACGTGCGCCAGGCGGTCGCCGAAGGGCGCGCCGACTACACGCCGATCTACCTCTCGGAGATTCCCGCGTTGATCCGATCGCGGCGCATCGACGTCGACGTCGCGATCATCTCGCTGACGCCGCCGGACGCCGGCGGGTTTCTCTCCTTCGGTACCCATGTGGACGCTGCGCCGGCGGCCTGCGAGGCCGCGCGGCTGGTCATCGGCGTAATCAACCCGCGTTTGCCGCGGACATTCGGCCCGTGTCACCTGCACATTGATCAGGTGCACGCTTTTGTCGAAATGGAAGCGCCGCTGCCGGAGCTGCCGGCGCCGCGCGAGCGGGCCGAGGCCGACGCCATTGCGAAACTGGTGGCCGAGCTGGTGCCCGACGGCGCAACCCTGCAACTGGGCATCGGCAGCATTCCCGATCACGTGCTGAAGTTCCTGCGCGATCGGCGCGAACTGGGAATTCACACGGAGATGCTCAGCGACGGCGTGGTCGACCTGATGCAGGCCGGCGTGATCACGGGCGCCCGCAAGTCCCTGCACCTCGGCAAAGCCGTTGCGACGCTGGTGCTGGGGTCGCAGAAGGTCTACGACTTCGTCCGCGACAACCCGGCGGTCGAGGTGCACCCGGTCGACCACACCAACGATCCCTTCGTGATCATGCAGAACGACAACATGATCGCGATCAACAACTGCCTGCAAATCGACCTGACCGGGCAGGTGTGTTCCGACTCGATCGGCGAGCACTTCTACAGCGGCATCGGCGGGCAGGTCGATTTCATCCGCGGCGCGGGAAGGAGCCGCGGCGGAAAGCCGATCCTGGCGCTGTCCTCAAC
>CAYOHG010000399.1:0-3737 GCA_964403685.1 uncultured Planctomycetales bacterium | reverse complement strand
CCGCGATGTACAGCCACGTCCCGTCGCTGCCGACGCTCGTGCCGAAGCGGTCGTCGACGCGCTGCCCCAGCACGCGGGCGCCGCCGGTGTGATCCGAGACCGACACGTCGGTCGTGTTGAAGCCGTAGTAGCCCGACCAGACGCTGAAGGGACTCGTCTCGACGTCCAAGTCCGTGATCAGCCAGCTCTGGTCCAACGTCGGCGCGCCGCCGGGAAACGTGCCATAGGCGCTCGTCCAGTCGTACCAGATGTTGGTGACCTTGCATTCATCGTCGCAGAGATCGAAATCCGCCGGGTTGAGCAGTTCCGCGCTGATACGCCCGATCGTCCAGGGCACCGGCCGCAGCGGCGCCAGCGGCGGCTGCCCGGCGGTGCTCACTTGCGCCGGCAGCGTCCAGTCGTTGAAGAACCCGCCCGGCCCCTGGTTGTCCAGGACCAGATCCCATTTCACGACCCAGTCGTCGTACTCAACCGTCTGACCGTCGCAAGTCGTGGTTTTCACAGACACGTCCGTGTCTTCGATCAGCGGCGTGGCGAACGGCCCCCAGCCCATGTCGGTGAAAAGCTGCCCGATTTCATGCAGATCGACCACGCGGTCGCCCTTGCGGTTCAAAACCGTCGGATTGGACAGCAGCGCGTTGTGGCTCGAGGCGATCACGATGCCGCCGCGCGCGAACTGCGCCTGATTGGGCACCCAGCTTCGGCCGACCGGGTCCCACGCGGTGAATTCAAGCGTGCCCATGCCGTTGATGTCGGGCGCCGGCCCCGACTGCACCAGCGGGTCGGACTCGAACAGGCTGACCGATTCCACCCGCGGGAAGCTGAACACCAGCTCTGGCCGCTCGTCGCCATCCATGTCGGGCACGACCGTCACGTCGGATAGCCCCTCCGTCCAGCTCGTGTTGGTCGGCGCGCGGATACCCGCAAACACCGCGCCGGGCACGCTTCCACCGGCGGCGTTCAGCGGGCGCGTGCCGCGCAGCCGGGCCGCGCTGCTGCCGTACAGCAGGTAGGCCTCACCGAATCCGACGTCGGCGGTCGACGCGTTGAACGGTTTTCCGAATCGCGAGGCGATCAGCACTTCGTCGTCGCCGTCCTGGTCGAGATCGGGAACGCCCGCCATGGCGCTGCCGGCCAGGTCGTTAAAGTTGAACCCCTGAAGGATGGCGCCATCCGGGCTGTCGACCAGCGTGTTGAGATCCACCGTGCCGACCCAGCGCCGCGTGACGATCAACGTCAGCGGCTGGCCCGATGCCTGGCTGGCGTAGAACTGAGTCGGCGGTGTAACGCCGTCATCGAGCTGAGCGAGATAGTGAAACGAGCCGCGCGGCAGCGTGCTCAAGTCCACGACGAACGGATGAGTCGCGGTGCCGGCCTCGATCGGGCTGGCCTGAAGCAGCGGGAATTCATTGCCGCTGGCGGGCGCCGTGTCCGCGTCCAGCCACACGCTCAGTTTCAGCGGTGACGTGTCGCTCGTTTCAATCGCCAGGTCGAACATTCCAGTCGCGCTCAGCAGCAGGTCGCCGGGCGGCGCGACCCAGCGTCCGGTCGGGGCGCGATCGTCGACCGCGAGCACGACGCCGGCATACTTCGTGCTCGCCCGGCCGCTGGATTCCGTGACCCGCAGGCCCGGAAGAAACCGGCTGGCGCCGTTGCGGATCAGCTCCGCAAGCTCGCTCGTGTCCAGCGTGGTCGCATTCCGGCCGGCGGTCACGCTCCATGCGCGGCTCCATACGGGTTCGGCGTCAGGCAGTCGGTCGGCGTCGTCATCGCGCGACAACACCAGCGCGCCGCCGGCGAGGATTCCAGCCGAGTCCGTCAGGTCGAACGAGATCGACAACGCCGTGCCGATTCGCACGGTCTGATCCGCCGACGGTGCGGCGAACGTGACAAACACGCGGCTGCTGGCGGTGCCGTCGGAATCGGAGTCGTTGCTCGGCGGGGGAATGGTGCCGACGGTCTGCGTTTCGCCGTCCTCCGGCGAGACGGGCGGTCGCGGGATGGTGCCCGGGGTCTCGGCCGGCGGGGCGGGCTGACCCGGGTCGGGTTCCTCGACCGCAGGGGGCTCACGCGTGCCCGACTGCGGTTGCGGACAGCCGCCTGAGAGAAAAAGCGTGATCCAGGCCGACGCGAGCGCAGCGCGTCCGGCCTTCCACAGAGTGGGGCACGACCGCATGGGGGATCTCCAGATTGCGCGGACGTCGGGCGTGACCGTACCGCACACACGGAGTGCTTCGCGTGGTGCGATTCAATGTACGGCGGCCGGCAAGTGTCCCTTCAAGCGGCTCTCGATCGCGCCGGCACCTGAAATCGTGGCGTTCGAGCGATCGCCGACCGCGGGTACAATGAGAGTCTCCGCCGGGCAAGAGCCGCGCGGTTTTGGCGCGTCGGCGACCTCCCGGTTCGTGAGACGCAAACCCGCTGCGCGAGCACCGGTGCGTTGGAGGCCCGCATGTCGGCGCTACAGCCCGAGGACCAGCAGCTTCTGATCAGTGCCGTGCGCGACTTCTCGCGGGCTGAGCTGATCGGACTCGACCGCGAGTGGGACCGCACCGAATCCTCCTGCTGCACCGAGCTGAGACCGCTGCACGACATGGGCCTGCTGTCGCTGCGCGTGCCCGAGGAGGACGGGGGCCTCGATTGCCCCTTTGTTCCTTACGCCGCCATCATCCGGGAACTCGCCTACGCGTCGCCCAGCGTGGCGGTCACCGTCGCCGTGCACACCATGGTCTGCGAGATCGTGCGGCGTTTCGCCGCCCCGGACGTGCAGCGCCGAATGCTGCCGATCCTGGCCCAGCCGGACAACCTCGCAGCCTTTGCGATCTCCGAGCCGAACGCGGGCAGCGACCCCGGCTCGGCTCAGACTCGCGCGCAGCAAGTCGCGGGTGGCTGGACGCTCAGCGGTCCGAAGATGTGGGTCACCAACGGCGTGACCGGCCGCTGGTTCGTGGTGCTGGCGCGCACAGACCAGGGCGACGGTCAACGCGAGCTGAGTATGCTGCTGCTGGATGCGCGGCAGTCGGGCGTCATCCGTCGGCCGATTCACGGAAAGATGGGCATCCGCGGCAGCGAAACGGCCGAGATGAGCCTGGAGGGCGCGTTCGTGCCGGCGGAGCACCTGCTGGGTGAGCCGGGCTGGGGCCTGCGCATCGCACTCAGCGCGCTGGACGGCGGTCGCATCGGCATCGCCAGCCAGGCGCTGGGGATTGCCGCGGCCGCGGCGGACCTGATGCGCGACTACGCCCGGCAGCGCGAGCAGTTCGGAGCGCCGATCGCTTCGTTTCAGGCGATCCAGTGGATGATGGCCGATTCCATGACGGAAATCGCCGCCGCCCAGAAACTGATCGAGCGGGCCGCCTGGCTCAAGGACCAGGGCCGCGCGCACACCAGCGAGGCCAGCATGGCCAAGCTCTTCGCCAGCGAGTCCGCCGCGCGCATCGTCGACCGCGCCGTCCAGGTGCACGGCGGGTACGGCTTTGTGCACGAATTCCGCGTGGAGCAGCTCTACCGCGATGCACGTATCACGCGCATTTACGAAGGGACCAGCGAAATTCAACGAGTCGTCATCGCACGGAACCTGCTGCGGTCCTGAATCGTCGATTCACGGCCCGGCGCCGCGGTACGCCCACCGGCGTCCGCGCAGACTACATCAGCCACTGAAACCGCGCCACCCCTTGGAACATCCAAACTCCCGGCAATCGCGTACCTCCGTTGGTCGAGTACAACGAGTTGGGAGC
>CAYOHG010000398.1:0-3771 GCA_964403685.1 uncultured Planctomycetales bacterium | reverse complement strand
CCTTCGACCCGGCTCTCAGCGAGCACGACGGCGGCGGCCGCGTGCAGCATACCCGTGCGGCGGCGAGCGGCTCAATGCGAAGGCGCTCGCCAGGCGCGGGGACTCGGGAACAGAAGGGGCAAATGCCAACCCGGCGCTACCCGTCCTGCTAGCGCCCGCCGAGACGCTTGGGCCTACAATCCGCTGCATCGGCGGCGGACGGGATCAGTCGGATGAAGGCGCGAGGAATCACCATCCCCGTGGAGCAACTGGCCTCCCTGTGCCGCGCCCATCGCATTCGGCGCCTGGCGCTGTTCGGTTCGGTGCTGCGCGCGGACTTTCACCCAGACAGCGACATTGACGTACTGGTCGAGTTCGAGCCGCAGGTGCGAATCGGTCACGAGTTTTTCACCATTCAGCGCAAGCTGGAGGAGCTTTTCGGCCGGACGGTCGATTTGAACACGCCGCAGGACCTGAGCCGCTACTTCCGCGACGAGGTGCTCCGGGAGGCTGAGAACATCTATGTCGCGGCATGATGACACGATTCGCCTGCGCCACATGCTGGATCATGCGCAGGAGGCGATTCAGCTCGCCGCCGGCCGGGCGCGCGACGACCTTGGCTTCCTCAAGAGCGGTCCGCTCGGCCGCCCAACATGAGAACCGCAACCATGCCCCCACGCCGAAAAACCCGCCAGGTTCGTGTCGGTCCGGTCAAGCTGGGCGGCGATGCGCCGGTCGTGCTCCAGACCATGACCAGCGGCTACACGCACGAGATCGATTCGTGCATCGCCGAGGTGCAGAAGCTCGCCCGGGCCGGGGCCGACATCGTTCGCGTGGCCGTGCCCGAGAAGGCCGACACCGACGCCCTGCGGCACATCATCGCCGCGTCGCCCGTGCCGATCGTCGCCGACGTGCACTTTCATTTTCAGCGGGCGCTCGAGGCGCTCGCGGCCGGCGTGCACAAGATCCGCCTCAACCCCGGCAACATCCAGGACCGCCAACAGGTGCTGCGCGTCATCGCCGCGTGCAAGGAGCGCGGCGTGCCCATCCGCGTCGGCGTGAACGAGGGCGGCATCGTTGAGCGCAGCGACAAGGAGCAGCGCGCCGTCGAGAAGGCCGCGCTCGAGCAGGACTACAAGGCCAACCTGATCCGCCTGATGCTGGAGAAGCTCGACGAATACCTGCGCATCTTCGATGAGGCGAAATTCCACGACATCGTCATCAGCGCCAAGAGCATCGACCCGCGCATCGTCATCGACGTGTACACCGCGATCAGCGACCGGGTCGACTTCCCGCTGCACCTGGGCGTGACGCACGCCGGCCCGCCCGAGACCGGCCGCATCCGCAGCATCGCCGCGCTGGGCACGCTGCTGGCCAACGGCATCGGCGACACGATCCGCATCAGTTACGCCGCCGACCCGGTCTACGAGGTCGAGGACGGCAAGGAGCTGCTTTGTTCGCTGGGCCTGCGACCGCGCAGAGAGCCCGAGCTGATCGCCTGCCCGACCTGCGGGCGGATCGAGGTGGACCTGTTCAAGCTGGTGAGCGACGTGCGGCGCACGCTGGCCGACCCGCAGACAGGCCTGAAGCTGCCGATCAAGGTCGCGGTGATGGGCTGCGTGGTGAACGGCCCGGGCGAGTGCGAAGGCTCCGACGTGGCGATCTTCGCCGGCAAGGGCAAGGGCATCATCTACGTGCAGGGCGAGAAGAAGCAGACCGTGCCGGAAGGGCAGATGCTCGATGCGCTGCTGGCCGAGTGCCGCGCGCTGGCGGCGAAAGTCGAGCGCGGCGAGGCGCGGCTGCACAACGCGACGGTGGACATCCGTCCGCCCGAGCCGCTGCCGCGGGGGCACGGCGGCGTGCCGCTGAGGGTGAAGCGCTAGCCCCTTAGCGCACAACTCGGCGTCGCAGATAGATCGCCAACGTCTCGAGTCAGCGGGTTGGGCTGAGCTGAGCGCAGCAAGCTCAGAGAGCGTAGGGTGGGTTTCGCTCGGTTCAACCCGTCCGACACGCCGCGCTCCACCCACCCGCTGCGCCGTGCCAAACTCACCCCGCGGCGCGGTGCGCATCCCGTCCGACGCGCTGCGGCGCGCAATTCCGCGCTTCGGCCCGGCCGAGCCTCCGCCTGCGCACCTTCAACCGCGGGCGGGGCGGCTCCTCACACCAGCTTGGTCACGCCGGGGATCGCGACCGGGTCCACCGGGTTGTCGCCCATCGCAAAACTCCTCGGCATCAGGTCGAGCTTGGAGGCATTGATCGCCCAGTTCCACTGAAGCTCCCGCCCGGTGTACGCCGACATGCGGCCCATGATCGCCGTCAGCGTGCTCTCCGCGATGCGCCGGCCCTCGTTGAGCGGCTGGCCGGCGCGGATGCTGGCGATCAGGTCGGCGTGCTCCTGCACGTACGGGTTCACCGGCTTGCCACCATCGTCAAACTTCCAGGGCTTGCTGCCGGTGATCTCGGCGTTGCCGCCATCCATCCGCGCGACGCCCTTCGTACCGACGATCCGCTCGGCCACGCGCACCGACGTGCCCGGAATCTGCCGGCACATGCTCAGCGTCCGCACGCCGTTGGGATACTCATACTCCACCGCGAAGTGATCGTAGATATTGCCGTATTCCGCCGCGGTGCGCTGCTGGCGCCCGCCCATCCCGACGGCCTTCAGCGGCGTGGATTGCAGCGCCCAGTTGACTGCGTCGAGGTTGTGCACGTGCTGCTCGACGATGTGATCGCCCGACAGCCAGGTGAAGTACAGCCAGTTGCGGCACTGCCACTCCATCTCCGACCAGCCGGCCTCGCGCTGCTTGACCCACAGGCCCTCCTGGTTCCAATAGCACTGAGCCGCGACGATCTCGCCGATCTGTCCGTCGTGGATGCGCTTCATGACTTCCAGGTAGCAGGGCTGATGACGGCGCTGCGTGCCGCACACGACGTTCAAGCCCGTCTGCGAGGCGAGTTCCGCGGCGGCGATCACGGTCCGCACGCCGGTCGGGTCCACCGCCACGGGCTTCTCCATGAACACGTGCTTGCCGGCCTCGATGGCGGCCTTGAAGTGGATCGGCCGGAATCCCGGCGGCGTCGCCAGGATGACAAGATCGACGTCGCTGGCCAGCACAGCCTTGTAGTTGTCGAATCCGCTGAAGCAGCGCTCGGGCGTGATCTTCACCCGCTCGGGGCAACCGGCCTTGCCAGCCTCCTCGCGCAACGAGTTGACGCACGAATCGACCCGCTCGCGGAGCAGATCGCCGACGGCGACGATCTCGGTGGCGGAGTCGGCGCTGAGGCAATCCCAGGCGGCGCCGGTGCCGCGCCCGCCCGCCCCGATCACCCCCACGCGGATGCGGTCGGGCAGCTTGCGGATGGCCGCCGGTGCGACTCCGGGCGCGGCCGAGCCGGGGCCGGCCCCGCGCGTCTGGCTGGCGCAGCCGGTCAGCGCGGCCGACGACACCAGCGCCGCCGCGCTGCTCAGCGCGGTCTGCTTGAGGAAGTCGCGACGCGAGGGGCTGCCGGCGGACTTCGATCGTTCAGCGGACATGCAAGTTCGCTCCTTTCGGGCGCAGGGCGATGAGCCGTGCGGGACGCGGTTTGCTGCAACGAGTAGACTGGCGCGGAAATTCGCCCGTGGCGCCGGCGGTGGACCCGCGGTTCGGCCGCGATCGCGGCCAATGATCGGGCTGGTCCGACCGTCTGGCTGGCGGGAATCCGCATGACTTCCGAGACCCTGTTTCGAATGCTGCTGGCCGCGCTGCTGGTCGGCGGCATCGCAGCCCGGACCTGCTTCCAATGGCGCGC
>CAYOHG010000397.1:0-3772 GCA_964403685.1 uncultured Planctomycetales bacterium | reverse complement strand
CTCCGGCGCAGCGCGGCGCGGCGGGTTGTGCCTGCGCGATCATGCCGGCCCTCGCATCGCGGCCCCGGGGCGGCCGGCCGGCGTGAAGACGTCCGCGGCGCGCATCCGCTGCGCCACCGCCCAGCTCGTCAGCCCGCCGGTTGCGACCATGAATACCGGGTTCAGCATCGCATTGAGCAGGAAGTCGGCCATGACAACGGACATCAGCACGGCCAGCGCCAGCGGCGCCGCATGGGCGGGCTGCGCCCAGCCGTTCGAACGAAACGTCAGCACCGTGAGCACGGCCGGCAGCAGCAGCGCCAGCGCGAAGCCAGCCACGCCCAGCAGTCCGTACCGGCCGAAGGTCAGCACCCACATGCCGTCGGTGACGGAGACGTCTTCGCCGGTGAATTCATCGATCGCGCGGTAGCGGCCCCAGCCACCCCAACCCAGCCACGGACGTTGCAGTCCGCGCTCGACGAGAATCGCTTCCTGCTCCATGCGCGACTGGAACGATGCGGCGCGATCCTCGCCGACCTGCCGGGCCAGCTCGATCCCCAGCTCGCGTGGCAGCGTGTTCGTCAGCGCCATCCCGATGTAGATCAGCGGCGCGACCGCCAGCAGCAGCACCGGCCAGCGCCGCCTCAGCCAGTAGGCCAGGGCCAGGATCGCGGCGGCGCCCAGCCCCAGCAGCAGCGCGCCGGTCGACTTGCAAAGCACAGTCGTCAGCGCCACGAACGCCAGCAGCGCGACCATCGGCAGACCCTGCCAATGCGTCTGGCGTGCGTAGCGCCACAGGGCGAACCCCATCACGCAGGCGGCGCTCATCCACATGCCGACCGCTAGCCCGCTATGCAGGAAGACCTTCGGGCGATATCCGCCGAAGCGGTGCGTATGCACGAATGGCGACTGGTGAAACCCGTAGACGTCCTGGTGCAGCGTGGGCGCCATGCGCACTTCCCACAGGCACAGCGGCGCATAGACCAGCCCGCCGATGAAGATCGCCAGCGCCAGCGCCTGCAACGGCTGCGCGGTGCGCAGGTAAACGCGCCCGACGAGGTACGGCAGGCCCCAGTGCACCAACTGGTCGAGCACAGCCGAGAAGCCGTCGTAGAGGCCCAGCCCGTTGGCGACCGACGACGCCAGCGGCGCAATGCAGAATACCGCCATAGGCAAGTCGAACGTGGTCGGTCGAAAGGTCAACAGTCGGTCACGGTCGTAGACGGCCGCGCCCAGCAATACCGCCCCGATCGTCGCGGTGGATTTGTCGAAATCCGGCAGGCCACTGAGGGCAAAGCCGGCCTCGGGCAGAAACAGCCAGCCCAGCACCAGCGTCGTCAGCACGGCGCGCAGCGGCGGCAGCAGCGCAAAAACGAACAGCGCCACCAGCGGCCAGCCGAACAGCGCTACCGGCACAAGGGCAGACATATGCGATTCATCGGCTCCATGACGGGCGCGCCCGCGTGCTGCTTCACTCTAGCGCTGCCAGTCTGATAAGTCACGTTTCAACCGATCGGCGATCTCCGTCGTGGAGTCGCGGAACCGCTCCAGCAGCGCCACCCGTGTGATCGGAGTCAGCGGCGACAGCGACTGGCGGAATTGCGCTTGCGCTTCGCGGATCGCGTCGGAACGCAGGGCGTAATCAAACGCCGCGTCGCGCAACCTGCGGCGCCAGGCGGCCGGCAACCAGCGTTTGAGCCAGCCGATCAGCGGCAACGTGCGCAGCCGGCGGGACACGTCGCGGGCTTCCTTGCGGGCCAGGCTGGTGCCGGATTCATTGGCGCGGGCCGGGCCGTCGGCGAGCAGGTCGGCCGGCGGAAGCTCAAGGAACTGCTGCACGCGCGCCAGCACGCTGCACGGGTCGCGCTTCAGATCGTCCAGCAGGAGCACCAGCACCTGGCTCTCGGGATACCAGCGACGCAGATGTGCGAGCTGGTCGGCGTACCGGCTGCTGTCCACGATGGTCGGGAACTGCTCGAGGGCCTGCTCAAAACTACATGCGGGTTCGCCGGTCTTCGCCAGGCGCTCGCTCATCAGGTGGCCGTAGTGCGAATAGGCCCGTTCGACCGGGTGGCGCAGCAGGTATACCAGCCGGGCTTGTGGAAGGTGCTGCGCGAGGCGCTCGGCGGCCCGCGGGAATTCGAGCTTGCGCGTGTAACAGGTCGATGCTTCGCCGCAGAGCTGCTCGGGTCTGGCGCCTGAAAACAGCGTGCGGTACCAGCCCGGCCCGCGGGCGAAAACCTCGTCGCGGCTAAAGAACTGCGGCTCTTTGGGTGTCGCCAGGAAGACCCGCGGGTGGCGCGCCAGATACTCATGCAGCGTGGTCGTGCCGGACTTCATCGCGCCGACCAGGACGAACTCCGGCAGGCGCCCGGCGCCGGCGTTGTCGCGAGCTTCGCCTGCATCGTGGTCTTGGCGCAACACGGCGCTGTTCACGACGCGGCCCCCCAACCATTGAGGTAGATCGCAACCGCCAGCACCGCGACACTGGAGATCAGCGCGTCCAGCAACTCACCGCGGCGCACTTCCGGGAAATGCCGGCACATGCCCCAGGTCTGAATGTACAGCCCCGGCATCGGCGACAGCGCCAGCACGGTCAGAGCCGCGGTCAGCCCGCCGAAAGTCAGCGCCAGGATCAGCCCGGCCGACACCCCGATCGCCAGGCTGACGGAGGCGAGCATGGTGTAGATCGGGAAGCCGGCGGCGGTGAGCATCTTTTGCTGCGGAAAGCGGACGGTGTCGCAGACGGCTCGCAGTCCGAGGAACTGCACCATCCAGCCGGCGGCGACGTAGCGCGGGTCATACAGCCAGTCGACCAGCCACTGCCCGCCGACCAGCCAGACCAGCATCAGCCCGATCGAAAGCAGTTGAAAGGCGAGCCGCGCCCGACGGTGCAGGTGAATGGCGCGGGCGCGCTGTTTGCGTAGCAGTTCGGCGAACGAGGGAAACAGCACGCGGTTGGTGAGCTTCTGCACGACCTGCCAGGGCAGTTGCGACAGGTACAGCGCAATGGCGAACACGCCCAGCGTTTCCATCGGCAGGAACTTGCCGAGGATCAGCCGCTCGCCGCCCTGGGCGATGAAGGTCGCCGCCGTGGAAAGGAAGACGAAACGACCGAAGCTGTACAGTTCGCGCAGCGCGCCGCGGTCCCAGCCCGGCCGCAGGCGCTGCGTCGTCAGTCCGTGGCTCAGCAGCATGTTCGCGACGCCACGCACCAGCGCCCCGATCACCAGTGGCCAGACCGAGCGCCAGACCAGCGCCAGGGCGATCATGACGATTACCCCGAGCACCTGCGACGCCAGGTCGCGGGCCACGACCTGCTTGAGCTTCAGATCCCGATTGAGCGTGAACAGGGCCGGAGAGTTGAAGCCGTCGATCGCGGCGGTGATGGCGGCCGCGATCATCAGCCCGGTCAGCTCGGGCCGCCCGTAGAAGACGGCTGCGGGCCAGGCCAGCAGCATGCCGATCAGGCACAGGCTCAAGCCGCGGATGATCTGGAGCGTCCAGGCGGTGTTCAGCAGGCCGGCATCGACGCGCTGGCTGCGGATAATGGCCGGACCGATGCCGACATCCGAGAACATCTGCAAACCCTGAAGCAGCGTGTTGACGATCGCCATCACGCCGAACGCTTCCGGGAACAGCAGCCGCGTCAGAACGAGATTGCCGCCTAGCCGGATGACCTGGCTAGCGGTGTAGCCGCCCAGCACCCAGGCGGCGCCGCGCGCGGCGCGCTGTGTGAGCGACGTCGGCGGCGCGGTGCTCGCAGCTGCGGGCAGCGCCGGCGGGTCGGGGC
>CAYOHG010000396.1:0-3780 GCA_964403685.1 uncultured Planctomycetales bacterium | reverse complement strand
AACCTGGCGGCAGCGCTGTTCGGCGGTGTGCCGGTGTGTCACGGCTGCGGCGGACTGGCCGGGCACTTTCCCTTCGGCGCCCGCACCGGCGGCTCGGTTGTGCTTTACGGCGCGATGTACCTTGTGCTGGGGCTGCTTTTCGGCGGAGTCGCGGCCCAGGTGGTCGAGGTGTTTCCGCTGCCAATCCTGGGGGTCGTGCTGCTGTTCGAGGCGCTGGTGCTGATGCAACTGGTGGCCGATACGGCGGGATCGCGGCGCGACCTGACGATCGCGCTGCTGGTCGCGGTAGTGGCCATGAGCGTGCCGCAGGGATACGTGGTCGGCTTGCTGATCGGCACGGCGATGTTCTACCTGTCGAACTGGCTGCCTGCGCTGCGCGGGCCGGAATGATGGTTGCGAGCACTGACGGTGCGATTCGAAATCAGCGTTACCCGGCGCGTTGCCCCGCGTACGAACTCCAGTTTGCGCAGCAGCCGGGCGCGGGCGTCGGACACTCCGCCGGCGACGCGGCGTCGAACCAGCCGCGCGTGCGGTTGCAGAAGGCGCACACGCTGAGCATCACGGGCACTTCGACCAGCACGCCGACCACCGTAGCCAGGGCTGCGCCGGACTCGGGGCCGTAGAGCGCGATCGCGGTCGCTACGGCCAGCTCGAAGAAGTTGCTGGCGCCGATCAGCGCGCCCGGGGCGGCCACGCTGTGCGGAACGCGGAACAGCTTCATCAATCCGTACACCAGCGACGAGTTGAAGTAGACCTGGATCAGGATCGGGATCGCGATCAAGATCACGTGGAAGAAGCGATTCGTGATGTTGTCGGCCTGGAAGGCGAAGATCAACACGAGCGTCGCCAGCAGCGCCAACACGGCGACGGGATGAAAGCGCGGCAGGAACGACTTCTCGAACCACTCTACGCCGTGGCGCTGGATGAGCGTGCGGCGCGTAACGGCGCCGGCCGCCAGCGGGATCACGATGAAGCAGATGACGGCGTAGACCAGCACCATGAACGGCACGGTCAGCGCCGAAGCGCCGCTGACGAGGAACGTCACGATCGGCGCGAACAGCACGAGCATGAGCAGGTCGTTCACCGAGACCTGCACCAGCGTGTAGGCTGCGTCGCCGCGCGTCAGGTAGCTCCAGACAAAGACCATCGCGGTGCAGGGGGCGGCGGCGAGGATGATGACGCCCGCGATGTACTGGTCGGCCAGCTCCGAGCCGATCCAGGGCAGGAAAAGCAGCTTGAAGAACACGTACCCAAGCGCCGCCATGCTGAACGGTTTGACCAGCCAGTTGACCAAGCAGGTGATGAGCAGACCCTTTGGGCGCTTGCCGACACCCAGGACCGACGCGAAGTCGACCTTGAGCATCATCGGGTAGATCATGAGCCAGATGAGGATGGCGATGGGGACGTTGATCTGGCTGCCGCCGCCGAACTCGATGCGGCGCAGCGCGTCGGTCAGACCGGGCAGCAGCTTGCCCAGCCCGATGCCGACCACCATGCAAAGGGCGACCCACAGCGTCAGGTAGCGCTCGAAGACGTTCAGCCGCCGAATGTCGCCCGTTTTCGCCATTGGGTCTGTCCTTCGAGGCGCCGCGACCTCTTTGTGCGCTCGTCCGTGCGGCGCGCAAGCGCACGCTCACACGGTCAACGCGAGCGCAGTCCGCGTTGACCCATCGTAAAGCAGATCGCGTGTTCTCGGCGAGCACTAGCGCGAAGGGCCGGCTCGCCCGGCGGACGCCGAAGTCCTAACAACCATCGAACGTACCGGCCGCACTCGGGTCCGTGCCGTCCGCCTCCGCTCGGGCGGATTCGCACCCGGGGCCCTGGCGCCGCCTACCAATCATGCGGTGCCATGACAGGATTCACGTGGCACGTCGCACAGTCCATCTTTCCCTGCATGAAGTTTCCACTGACGAAGTCAAGTCCGGGCTTGTGGCACGACATGCAGCCGGTCTGCTCGCCGAGGCTCAGCAGCGTCGGCGCAAACGTCGCGTCGGCGACGGCGTTGAGAAGCTCGACCGCCTTGGCGGCAACGTCGCCGGTCAGACGGGCGCAGCGCTCCTTGCGTTCTTCCGAGCCGCTGGCGTAGCCGGAGAGCTGGCACCACTTGCTGACCGAGACGTGGCAGAGGACGTTTCCTGCCGCGTTCTGCGCCAGCACCTCGTCGGTCTTCAACTGGTCGACGAGGAACTCGTGATCGGCCGCGTACCGGTTGCTGTTGTCCGTGGGAAGCGCCGTAGCGGCATACCAGTTCATCAATTCCGTAATGACCTTCCCGGCCGTGGTTTCGTCGGTCACGAGCTGGATCGCCGCCGCTGCACCGTTCAGCGCTCCGCACAGCGAACCGTAGCCGTACACGCCGCCCTTGCCGTAGCGCATCATGTCGCGCGGGAAGCTGGTGAACGGCTCGCCGACCTGCTCAGACAGCGCCTTGAGGATGCCCGAGAACGCTCCGTAGCAGCAGTCGCCCGCGTAGAACTCCTGGTGCCCGAGCTTGCGAACGCGCTCCACGTCGAGCTTGGCGTAAGCCAGCGGCCACTCGGCGGCCGCAGCGGTCCCGTTGTCGTTTGAGTTCGTGTTGCTGTTGTCCGGATTCGTGTCGTCCGGAAGCAGCGAGTCCGCGGGAATACACCCGTTGTGGGTCACGAGCGCACCGATACCGGCCGCTAGCCCCAGCTGTCCCGTTTGCGAGAACAGCTCCCTGCGTGTTACTGCTCTCATGTGCTTCTCCACTCTGAACAGGAAGTCGCGATTCCCCGTGTTGTGGGCGGCAACGGACCGTCCAACGCTATGACACGAGGAGAAATGCACCAACTAGAAGTATCAACCCTCCAGCTATCTTGCGCAGCACTTCGGCTCCGCGGTTCCAGCCGCGCGAGTCGGCGAGGCGCTGCACCATTCCCATCGACGTGCCCCCCACGAGCACCAGTCCGCAATGGCCCAGACTGTACGCGACCAGCAGCAGCGCTCCAAAGGCCGCGCCGCTCAGCGGAACGATTGCCAGCAGCGCCAGCAGCACCGGCCCGGCGCACGGCAGTGACACGAGGCCGAAGAGCAGTCCGAGCAGCAGTGCGCCGATAAGGCCCTTCTGTTTGGGTTGGACGCCCGCTGGCGCAGGAAAGCGAAAACGCAGCACACCCATGAGGTGCAAACCCATGAGCAGGCACACGCAGGCCGCGACGTAGGTCCACCAGCTCGCCTTCAGCACCGAACTGGTCGCCCACGTCGCGAAAAACAGCACCGCGAACATCATCGTCAGCCCGATGGTGAACACGAGCGACAGCAGGAACGAGCGGCCGACGCTGCGCGATTCCTGCCCCGCGACGTAGCCGACCATCAGCGGCACCATCGCCAGCACGCACGGATTCGCGGCGGTGAGCAATCCGCCGACGAACGCCGCCGCGGGTGCAAGCCAAGGGTTGCTCTGCACGACCTGCGCCAGAATCTCGCTGAGCTGTTCGAGCGTCATCCGGCTCCCAGTTCTTTCAGCTTGGCGACGATCTCGGCCTTGGGCAGGAAGCCTTCGTGCCGCCAGACTTCCTTACCGTCGCGGTCAAAGAAGATCTGCGTCGGGATGATGCGCACGCCATAAGGCTCACCAGCGCCGGGGTTCTTCCACACGTCGATGAACTCAATCGTCGCCCTCCCGGCGTATTCTTCCCGCAGCTCGACCAGGATGGGCGCCATTTCCTTGCAGGGAACGCACTTGTCGGCGCCGAGATCGACCATGCGGGGAAGCGCGGCGGGCTGCGTGTGCGCCTAAGCGCTCGCGCCGGCCTCGGC
>CAYOHG010000395.1:0-3788 GCA_964403685.1 uncultured Planctomycetales bacterium | reverse complement strand
GCACAACATCAAGCAGCCGCTGCGATACGTCGCCCCGACGATCTACCAGAAGGCCTGACTTTCCCGTGCGACACTCCCTCTCTGGCTCCGCCGCTCCGCCCGACGCCGGCGAGCTGCGCCTGCTGCTGATCGACGACGCGCCGCTGCTGCGCCTGGCGCTGGGGCGCGAGCTGCGGCGGATTCCCGGTGTGCGCCTGGTGGGCGCTGTGGAGACCCTCGAGGAACTGCGTGCGGCCCTGCTGGCGGAACACCCGGATGCGATTCTGCTGCACGTCGGCGTGGTCAAGATCAACCCGCTCAGTCTGATCCGCCAGCTTCGCGAGCATTACCCGGTTCCCGTGCTGGCGATCACCGGCGCGGAGCCGGTAGACCGCCGCCGGGCGCTTCGAGCGGTCGAAATGGGTGCGCTCGAGGCGCTGGAGCAACCGCGTCCGCTGGACACCGCCGGTCTGCGACTGATGTGCGAAACGGTCGTCTCCGCGCTGCGCGGCGCCGTGGGCTGCGGGCGGCCGCTGCGCTTCACGCCGACCAGGCTGGTGGATGAGCGGCCGGGGTTTCGCGCGGCGGGGCTCGACCCGCGCCGCTACCTGGTCGTGATCGGCGCGTCGACCGGGGGCACCGAGGCGCTGCGCGTGCTGCTGGCCGGCATCGGGCCGGATTTTCCACCGATCGCCATTGTCCAGCAAATGCCCGCGTCCTTCACACGCAGCTTTGCACAGCGCCTGAGCCGCTACTGCGCTGCCCTGGTGTGCGAAGCTGTGCAGGGGCAGCCGCTCTTTCCCGGTAGAGTGGTGGTCGCGCGCGGTGACACGCATCTGACCGTGCGGGCGGGTGGAAACGGCCTGCGCTGCCACTACACCGACCAGGTTCCCGTCAACCGACACTGTCCCAGCGTCGACGTGCTATTCGACTCGGCCCGCACGGTGGCCGGTCCGGCCGCCGTCGGCATGCTGCTGACCGGCATGGGTGCTGACGGCGCCGCCGGTCTGTTGCGGCTGCGCCAGGCCGGTGCGCTGACGTTCGCGCAGGACGCGGCGACTTCCACGGTCTACGGCATGCCCAAGGCCGCCGTCGAGCTGGGCGCGGTGCAGCTCAGCACGGCGCCCGACGAAATGCCGCAGCGGCTGCTGGATGCTCTGCGCAACCGGCCGACGCCGCCGCGGCAGCTCACGGAGATCGGGTAGAATCCGGTCCCGAATCATCCGACTCCAGCTCCCCATCGAATCGAATCATGCAGGAAAAAGACACCGCTGGCGGCGGCGGGGCCAGCGCTTCAACGCACTGTCAGCGCGTGTTGACGTGGCGAATCGGGCGTTTGACCAGCCGCGCCGCCGTATTGCAGCCGCGCGACAAAGCCGCCATCGCGCCAGTCGCAGAGATTCGGACCGCCGCGCGGCAGGGTGCAGCAGGTCTCAAGAATGGACCAGTCGGCGTGCTCACGCAGGAACGCCTCGACGCGGCGCTCGTTCTCCTCGGGTTCAAGGCTGCACGTGCTGTAGAGCAGCGTGCCGCCGGGCTTCACGGCGCGGCTGGCGCGCTCGAGCAGCGCGCCCTGAAGTCGCATCAAAGACGCCAGCTTGCGCGGTGTGAACCCGAGCCGCGCCTCGGGCCGCCGTGCGAGCACGCCGGTATTCGAGCACGGCACATCGACGAAAGCGAGATCGAAGCCGCGCTGCCAGGCCTTCGGCAGGTCTGCGTCGGCTTCGATGTGCCGCGGCTGAACGCAGGTCAACCCCAGCCGCCGGACGTTTTCCGCGATCAGGCGAACGCGCTTCGGATCGGAGTCGCAGGCGATCAGTTCGCCGCGATCGCGCATGCGAACGGCCATCGCCAGTGTCTTGCCGCCGGGCGCGGCGCACAGGTCCAGGATGCGCATTCCTGGTTCAGCGGCGGCCACGTCTGCGGCCCGTTGAGCGGTCGGATCCTGCACGTAGGCCAGACCCTCGTTTAGTAACGCAGATTCACCCGGTGGGTTTCCAGGCGAAAGAAACGCCAGGTCGGCGCCGGCGTCGTTCGCTGCCGCGCGGTCCTCGCCGGCTGCGGCGAGCGCGACCGCGGTTCCAAACTCCGTCTGAGCGCGGCTGGCGAAACCGCGGCCGGAGATGCGCAGGCGATTACGGACAATCACAATCGCCGGCACGCACTGCGACGCCCAGCCGATCGATTCCGCCGCCGCCAGGCCGTAATGCCGCACCCAGCGCGCGAACAGTTCCTCTGGCACGCCCGTCGCCGCCGCCAGATGCGCGACCGAAGGTCCGTCGGCCCGCTGGGCGGGCAATACGGCTCGCTCGAACACGCAGGCTTCATCCTGATTGACGCGCACGTGACAGTCATTCCCGCGCCGCCAGGCCGCCCGGCGCTGCTGAATCGCACGGGCGACATTTCGCAGGACGGCGTTGACCATGCCGCTGGCACGGCGGCCGCAGCGCGCGGCGGCCAGCTCGACCGCCTGGTTGACCGCGGCGTACTCGGGAACGTCGACCCGCCAGAGCAGCTCATACGCCCCGATCAGAAGCACCGCGCGCAGCTCGGGCGGCGTGCGGCGCTCGTCCACCGCGGCCAGCGAACGGAGGACGCTCCGCAGCGTGAAGCTGTGCCGAACGGCGCCCAACGCCAGGTCGGTGGCCTCGGCAGCTTCGCGCCCGGCCAGCGCGCCGCGCGCGCGGAGTTTGTGCAGATGTTCCGCCGCGAATCCCCTTCCGCTCAGCACGCGCGCGACGGCCTCGGCGGCGGCGGCGCGCCCGCCGAGGGCCGCCGCGGCTTTCGAGGTCTGCAATGGTTTTTTCACGGGTTGATCCGAATCAGCCGGGCCGGCGGCCCGACGCGACGCGCGTGAGCGAATGCCTCGAAGGACATCAGCGACCGGCCGGCCGGCTTCAGTTCCAGCAAGGACCAGCGTCCCGGAGCCGCCTGGATCGTTCCATCGGCGCGGATCGCGCCCGGAGGAAAATCGTCGCTGGGCAGCGTCGATTCGTCCGCGACACGGGCCCGCGCAAGCTGCAATCGCAGCCGCTGGCCGCCACCGTCGTCAAACAAGCACGCCGCGGCCGGCCACGACCACAGTCCCAGGATACGCCGCACGACCTGCCGAGCGGGCTGGGCGAGCTCAATCGCACCATCCTCCTTGCGGAGCTTGGGGGCGCGGGTCGCCAGCGCTGCATCCTGCGGTCGGGGCGCCAACGCGCCGCGGGACAGCAGCGCGAGTGAATCTACCGCCAGCTCCGCCGCCAACAGGGACAACCGATCGTGCAGCTCGCTGGCCGTTTCGCACTCGCCGATGGGTGTTTCGCGCGTCGCGAGGATCGGCCCGGCATCCCAGCGCGGATCGAGCTGGAACAGCGTCACGCCGGTGGTCGCGTCGCCATTGAGGATTGCCCATTGAAACGGCGCCGCACCGCGATAGCGTGGCAGAAGCGAAGCATGCAGGTTGACGAAGCCATGCGGGGGCGCGTTCAGCAGGGCTGGTCCGATCTTCTGCCCGAAGGCGACCACGATCGCCAGCTCGGCGCCGGCGAACGCGTCGATCGACAGCGCGTTGACGTCCTCGACGGCCCGGTGTGGAAGGTGCAGGGCTTCGGCCGCCGCGCGAATCGGCGTCGGCTGCAACTGCACGTTCACGACGTGCGGACCTGTGCCGCTGAGCTTGGTCCGAAAGATCAGATAGCCGGAGCGCTCTACTTCGAGCAGGATCTGCCCATAGCCTTCGGCGGCCTTGATCTCGTATTTCCCCTGCTCGTCCGTGGTATCGCCGCGGCGCCCGCCGCTGACGGAAGCGTTCACGACCGGAG
>CAYOHG010000394.1:0-3789 GCA_964403685.1 uncultured Planctomycetales bacterium | reverse complement strand
GACTCCTCTACAGATGCCACGGAGCGCGCATCGGCGGGTTGAGCAGGCGATTGGCCTGTTCATCGCCAATAAAGACCTCCGTGGCGGGATCCCACTTCAGCGCCCGCCCCAGCCGGATCGAGATATTGGCCAGGTTGACCAGCGAGCAGGAACGATGCGCCGGCGATTCGTTGCCGGCGGGCCGCGTGCGCGTGCGCAGCGCGGTTTCGAATTCCACCAACGCGTCCGGCTCGGGCGTATCGGCAATCTGCTCAAAAAGACCGGCCGGCTCGGTGCGGTAGTTCGCGTACACCCTGCCCTTCGGCCCTTCGATCAGCGGCGTGCCCTCTCGATCGGCTGCGCCCCATTCGCCGCTTTGCAGGATGATCGTGTCGCCGTCGGCGTACCGGAATGTGACCTCGCCCCAGACGCCGACCGCGTCTGGGTGCGTCGGCCAGGGCGCGACGCTGCTGATTTCCGTCGGACCGGTGTCGTCCTTGTCCAGGATGTATTGCACCGGGTCGAGATAGTGCTGGCCCATGTCCGACAGGCCGCCGCCGTCGTAATCCCAGTAACCGCGAAAGCTGCTGTGTACGCGGTGGGAGTGATAGGGCCGCAGCGGCGCCGGCCCCTGCCACATGTCGTAATCGAGTTGCGCGGGTATGGGCTGCGGCGTCAGATCGGTCCGCCCGCTCCACTCGCGCACTTTCCAGTTGAAGCCGTTGGCGCGCGTCACGCGGACGATCAGCGGCCGGCCCAGCAGCCCGCTGTCTACCAACTTGCGCAGCAGCCGGGCGGCCCCGTACTGGTAATACGCCCCGAATCGACCGTGCGTGTTGACCTGCAACATGCGGCCGAAATGCCGCACCGTGTCGCGATACACCTGCCCTTCGCCGATCGTCCGCGTGAAGGGCTTTTCCGCCATGATGTCAAAGCCCGCCTGCGCCGCGGCGATGCCGATCAGCGCGTGCCAGTGTGGCGGCGTGGCGATGTGAATGGTGTCGATGTCCTTGCGGTCCAGCACGCGGCGCCAGTCGGCGTAGGCTTCACAGGCGCGCCCGACCTTCTTCATCGCCGCGCCCAGATGCTGCTGATCGCAGTCGCAGACCGCCAGCGTGACCGGCGGCTGGCCGTCCTCATTCGTGGTGACGTGCCCCGCCATGCCCATGCCGCCGCAGCCGATCACCGCACGCGTAATGACCTCGCTGGGGGGCTTGTAGCCCGGCCCGCCGAGCACGTGCCGAGGCACGATGGTGAATACCGCCGCGGCCTGCGCAGCGCGCTTCAGCAGGCGTCGGCGCGAAATCCGGTCCGGTTGCGACATGGGCAAACCTCGCATGAAGGCGGCGTGATGACCGGCGTCATCCTATCCACTGGCCGATTCCGACGGAAGCCGCGGTCGCGCGCATCAGTCCGCTTCCGCTGGTGCGGCCGGAATCCAGTGCAGCGCCGGCGCCCCGGGCGCCAGCACGGCGGCGTGCACGACGCCACAGGACCGGCAGCACCGCTCGATTTCCTCACCGCTCATCGCCATGAAGGCCGTCGAGAGCGCGTCACTGGTCGCAGCGGCGCCGGTCAACGCCCAGGTGCCGTCCCAGCGCTCGGCGGGCTGCCCGGTGCGCGGGTCGATGATGTGCTTTCCGTGCAGCCGGATACCCGAGCCGCTAACCGAGCGACCGTGCAACGTCAGGCTGGCGAGGATGCTCGCCGGGTCGCGCGGGTTTCGCAGCGCCACCGGCCAGCCCGACGCGCCCGGCGCGGAGCCGCGCGCCAAGACGGTGCTCTGCCCGGAGTGAACCAAGGCATCGCGCATGCCCCAGTCGCTCAGCAACTGCATGGCCTGCTCGACGGCGTAGCCCTTGCCGATCGCGCCCAGGTCGATGACCGGGCCGTCAAGCAGGCGCGTCGCCAGCCCCGCGGATAGATCGAGCGCGAGCTTGTCGATCCCCCAGACGCGCGGAGCGCGTTCGCTGGCTGCGGGAATCGGAGCGTGCGGCCCGCGCAGCGGCTTGCCAGCCAGCAGCCCACCGACCGTGATGTCGAACGCACCGGCGGTGCAGCCCGCCAGCGTGATGGCCTGGTGGAGGCACGTGAGCGCATCGACGCCAAGCCGCAGCGGAACGCCGACCGGCTGCGCATTCAACCGAGCGATGTCGCTGGTGCCGACAAAACGGCTGAGTTCACGCTCGACGCGATCGACTTCCTCGAACGCCGCCCGGGACGCGGCGGCAGCCTGCGCCCGATCCGCGCCCGCCAGCCAGATCTCCCAGTCGCAAGCCATGGCATGATGACGGAAGCGCCAAAGGCCACCGGCCCGCGCTGCATCAGCCAGGTTCAGTGACAGCGGCGAAATCGGGCTCACGGTGTGCTCGGCGAACGGTCCGCGCGCGGCCGGCTCGCTGGCGGCGTTTGCGCGCGCGATGCCTGGGCCTGCGACATCGCGAATTGATGATACAGATCCGACTGAACCAGGACACGCATCTTCAGGCCGGGACGAACACCGTAGGTCGTCTCCTGATACGCCGCGCGCAGCCGCGAGCGAACGTGCTCGACCAGCGTCTCGTCCACGATGACGACCGGGGCGTCGTAGGCGTCGGGCGTTGCGCCGGCCGGCCAGTAGCCGACCCGTTCGAGCCGGCGCAGATACCACGGCAGCGGCCAGGGGTCATCGGCAAATACGCGCACCAGCATCTGGCGGCCCTCCGGCGCAACCGCCGCCAGCCGGTTCACCCAGTCACCCAAGTCCACGACGGCCCGCAGCGAATGCCCGTAGACGTAGGGGTTTCGCTGGTCGGCGGCGAAGCGCGTCGTGGCGGAACGCGACTGAGACAACAGGTGCGCGCCGCCAGCCAGCAGCAGCAGCGCCACCGTGCCGCGCCGCCAGCGATCCCCGCGCAGCAGCCCCGCGGCGCCGCAACCGGCCAGCAGCGCCAGCGGCAGGTAAAATTGCAGCAGGCACCAGGGCGTCTTGTACGGTATCAACGAGTACGCGGCGAGCATCAGCAGGGCGTAGATCGCCAGGAAGCGCGGCAGCGCAGCCCGGCCCGCCGGCGTCGCGCGCCAGGCGAACACAACCCCCACGACCGCCAGCGCCAGGATAGACGCCTCGCTCCACCAGGGCCCGGATCCGTCCTGCACGAAGGCGAGGATTCGCAGATAGAACCACGGCGGGTGCACGTGCACGCTGCCGCCGCCGGCGCGCTCCAAGTACGTCCGGTAGGCACGGATGGAATCCAGCGGACCGCGCGCCTGCGTGAAGCACACCGAGAACAGAAGCGCGGATACGACCGCCGCTGTCAGCGCGCCCGCGATCGCATGTGCGACATACCGGCGGCGCGGTGCGGGTGTCACGGGCGCGCCGCGGGTGGAGCGGGTTCCGTCGTCGCGTGCCGCCGCGCTTCTCCAGGCAACCAAGGCAGTCGCGGGCAAAGCGCAGCCCCATGCGATGATGGCGGTTTCCTTGGTAGCGTGCATCAACCCGACCGCCAGACCCGTCAGGATCGCCCAGCCGGCGCTCGGGCGGCAGACATAGCGCCAGCCCGCGCCGATGGCGGCCAGCGTGAAAAACGCCAGCGGCGTTTCCTGGATGTAGTAGCGCGAGTAGAAGACGAACGCGCTGGACAAGGCCAGCACCAGGCCGGACAGCACGGTCGCGGCGCGCCCCAGCCCGTCGCGCAGCAGCCCGAGCAGCAGGATCATGCCAACGCCGAACAGGGCGGGCGCCAGCCGCAGATGCCGTTCGTCGAAATCGGCGAACGACTGCACGCCGGCGAGCCGCAGCATCGGCACGGTGAAGTAGTATAAAGTAGG
>CAYOHG010000393.1:1607-3795 GCA_964403685.1 uncultured Planctomycetales bacterium | reverse complement strand
GTGTGATGTACGGTCGGATGCGTTTCCAGCAGCCGCGGGTGCACCACGCGCACGGAACCAGGCCGACAGACCCGCCCCAGGTCGTTGCGATGCAGGTCGACGATCATGGCCAATTCCGCCGCGTCCTTGCCTGAGCCGAGCAGGGCGCGTCGCTGCGCGGCATCGGCCTGAGGATCGGCGCCGCGCGGCCGCGTGCCCTTGATCGGGCGCGTCAGAACCTGATCGCCGCGGACCGCCAGGAACAGCTCGGGCGAGACGGAAGCGACCGCCGCGTCCGGCCAGCGCAGCAACGCTCCGTATGGGGCGGGATTGCTGGCGCGCAGATTCCGGTAGACGGTCGCTGCGTCGCGGGTCACCTCGAGTGACAGCGACTGCGCGTAGTTCACCTGGTACACGTCGCCCGCGGCGATGTAATCGCGAATCCGCTGCACCTGCTTCAGGTATTCGTCGCGCGTCTGCTGAAACCGCAGACCGACGGGGACGCCGGCGGACGAGAGAGTCGCACTCGAGGGACGCAGGTGGGCGAGCTGACGGCGGTCGTCGGCCGAGCTGCGCGGCGGCAGCCCGAGCTTCTCTCGCACGCCGGCGCACACGACGAACTGGGCTGACCCGGTTAGCGCGTCGAGCACCACCGCAGCATCAAACAGCGCCAGGCGAAACAACGGCAGGGGTTGCGGTCCGCCGCGCGCCGGAACGCGAGCTTCCAGCAGGGCGGCGGCCTCGAAGCCGACGTAACCGATCCAGCCGGGAGCCAGGGGTGTCGGCGCCGGCGGGGTGCGACCCAGCCGGTCAAGCGCCGCTCGCCACACGCTCCAGGCCGAACGGTCGCTCATCAGCACTTGTCCGCGTGCGTGAAGCTGCGCCGGGCCGCCGGCTGCTTGCTCGATTATCGCGACGGGTTCCGACGCCAGCAGGCTGAAGCGGCTGTGCGGGGCGTTGGAGGAATCTCCGCTGGCTCCGTCTAACCAGGCCAGTTCGCAACCGCTTTCGGCGCACGGGCCGGCTCCCATAACCTCTTGCGGCAACGCAAGCTGGGTGCTCGACCAGGGCTGGGACACGAGGCTCAACTCCGGTTGCCGGCGGCACTTGCCAGCGCCCCGCGGGGCGCCGATATACTAAGGCGGGTTGGATTGAATAGGCACCCAACGCCGGCCGTCAATCCGGTGTCTGCTATTCGGGACCATTGGATGGAGCCCGACGGCACGACAGGCTGGACCCGCAGGGAAAGGGTGACTGCAATGACCAAGCGAACGGTTGCGACTCTCGTGGGCGTTCTGGTTGGCGGCTTCGTGCTGGCGAACACCGCGAAGGCCGGCGACGTCAGCTTCGGCTTCTACTACGGCGACCGCGACTATTACGCGCCGGAGTATGCTCCGGTGTATTCGTCGGTCGTCTATGGCGGCTGCGCGCCGGTTTACTACGACCCGGTGGTCGTCGTCCGCCCGGCGTCGCGCGTGGTCGTGTACGACCGCTACCCGGTCTATCACCGGACGTATGTCTCGCGCCATCACCATGTCTACTCGCGGCCGGTCTATTACCACCGCGGCCGCACGGTGCGCGTGTACCGGTAGATACAGCAGGGCCGAGCATACAGGTCGCGGAAACGGGCGGGAACTTGAAGGCGGGCGTCGATCCGGTAAGGTCGGCGCCCGCTGCTCATTGCTACCGGGCCGCCGAAATGCTCCCAGCCCTGCCGCCATAGACAGCCGCGCCCGCGAACCGCGCCCGCAAGGATGCGTTGCCGTGCTGAGCTGAACGCGAAGGGACAACGGAGCGACGGACCGAGGGGGCCAAGGAACAAGCGAGCTAAGGAACAGGGAAACAAGGGGACAAGGGAACCAGCGAACAAGGGAAACCCAGACCCGGGACGATGCGCGCGGTTCAGCGTGTTCCGGGGGCGTCGCCCAGGATTTCGCGCAGGTGGTCCTTGGACAGGATGATCTGCACAAAGCGGCCCTCGGCGACGTGAATCTCGCCGCGCAAGGCCACCACGCGGGCGGTCAGCCGGCGGTGCGTAGCGGACTCGACCTCGGCTCGAACCCGCAGCGTCGCGCCGATCGGCGCGGGGGCGCGGTGATCGACGGTGACGTGGGCGCCGACGCCTTCCTCATGCTCCTCCAGAAACGGCTCGAGCAGCTTGCGGCCGGCAACCTCCTCGAGCGTGTCCATGCTGATGCTGTGCTTGATC
>CAYOHG010000393.1:0-1597 GCA_964403685.1 uncultured Planctomycetales bacterium | reverse complement strand
CAGCGCAGGCGCGGGTGTACATAGCGTCCACCTGATCGTCCACGTCGCACAGACCGGGTGCTTCATGGCGCCGTCAAAGTGCGGGCACATCTCCGGCGTGACGCACGCGGAGACTTCAGCGGTCAATCCTGGATGCAGGCCGGGCTTCATGCGTTGTGGCTCGCTTGTGGCGCGACGTATGCCTTGAGACGCGGGGGCCAGACCGTGTGCCAACGCGCATCGCCCCACGGGTTACCGCGGCATGACCGGCGGCACGCACGAACGGGGGAGTATAGTCGCGGCTTGTGTCGCGTCGATGCCGCTCTACAATGACCTCGCCGGTCGCTCGGGACAAGCCAGGGGCAATCACGGAGGATGGCTGTGTCCGCTCGAAAGTTTCGACCATTGCTGCTTGAAGTGGCGTCGCGCAAGGGGACGGTGGAATCGCCGCCGTCGCGGGCGATGGGCCGGCCGGCGCCGGTCGCGCCACCCGCAACCGCAGCACCGCCGACATTGCCCGCTCGCGGCTTCGCGGACGGAACGCGTGCCGCTCCGCCGTGCGAACCTGCATCGGGCGCGGACACTGTCCTGCCGGCGCTCGATGCTGAGCCGCAGCCGGCCGGGGCAAGTGCGGGTTCTCCCGGCGGATTGCTGGATGCGTTTATCGCGTTCGGACAGTGGCTATCGAGCCTGACCGAATGGCGCGCGCAAGCGGTCGCCGGCTGCGTTCTGCTCGTCGTGCTGGCGTTCGCGTTTTTCGCCGGGCGGATGTATGAGCGCGTTGTCAGTACCGGCGCTGCGCCGCAGAAAACAGCGCAGGTCGGCCAGGACTCGTCGGGGGAATCTCCCGCGACCCCGCCGGCAGAGCCGGCCCGCGTTGTTCTGGTCGAGCCCCGGGATCCAGCCCCGACGGAGTCCGGCGAGGCTTCGACTGGCGCGAACGAAGTGCCCGAAGCGCCCGCCGCGCCACCGGCTGATGGGCCGCGGCAGGTCGCTCTCGAACGCGGCTATCACTATCTCACGATTCAGTTCTTTCCCCGCAGCAAGCGCGCCGACGCTGAGAAAGCCGCGGCGTACCTGACGCAGAACGGCGTGCCTTGCGCGCTGCTGGATCGCGCCCGCGACATTCAACTGCTGGCGACCGAGCCGTTCCTCATCACGCAGAACGATGCCAGTCAGGCGAAGCGCGAGCGGGCCCGCGCCGACGAGCTGAATCGTCGCGTGCGGGAGATCGGCAAGGCGTACCAGCCCATTGGCGGGTACGATTTTCGCCACGGGCAGTTGACCGAGATCCGCTGACATGCGGTCATCCGATATGCGACGCCCGCACCGCCTTGCTGGTCGAGAGAGGGTTGCACGCGGGTCGCACGCTGCGTTGATCGGGCGGAAGTCTCGCTCCAGCGGTGTTCACAGACCGGAGAAAAAGCCTATGACCCGTCTGGAGCAGCTACAGAAACTCACGCAGGTTGCCCCGAACGACCCGATGGCGCACTACGGCGTCGGCCTTGAATTCATGAACCTCCAGCGCTTCCCAGACGCCGTCGCCGCGTTCGGCCAGGCGATCGAGGTCGACGCGAAGTACTCGGCGGCGTATTACCACAAGGCGCGGGCCGAGATT
>CAYOHG010000392.1:0-3802 GCA_964403685.1 uncultured Planctomycetales bacterium | reverse complement strand
GGACATGACGAGGCGATTCAGGGGCCGCTCGCGACGTATCACTATGGTCCGGCCGATCGCCTGGCGCGAGTCGATTTTCATCCGACGGATGCGGAGCGGCGTCTGACTCTGTCCTACGACGAGCGCGGCTGGCTGACGCAGATGGCCGGCCCGGGAACGCGCGGGTTAAAGATCGAATTCCAGTGGTCACCGTCGTCCATCGACTACTCAGTTCGATTGACGGATGCGGACGGGGTTACGCAGGAGATCGTGAACGAGCCAAGCCGGAACCGGCGGATCGTTCGGGAACCGGGCGTGCCCGACCTGCTCTTCGAGTCGCATGGTCCGGTCAGCCGAATTGTTCAGGGAACGCCTGTGGCAGCACTCAACGACGAATCGGTCACACGCCCCGAAACGCTGGTTCAGGCCCAGCCCGGCGGACGCGTACTGATGGTGCGCCATGATGAAGCGCACCACCCCGGCTGGCAGTGGCACGATCGCGACGGACGGTTTCACGCGATCGACGTCGATGACGTGCTCGGGCTCGCGAGCGCGCAGATCGGCGCAGATGGGGCCACCCATTGGAATTACGACCTTTGGGGAGGACTGCTGACGACGAACCGCAGCGACGGTGCGTGGCAGCAGGTTAAGCGTGACGCGCGCGGCGACGTGGTCGAGCAGGCGTCAAGCAACGGCCCGGCCACACGGCAGACGCCCAATGATCGTGGTCTCATCGAACGCGTGATCTCCGGGCAGGCACAGCACGCCCACAATTACTCGTACGATGTCTTTGGACGGGTGGCCGCGCTTGTCGGTGATGTCAGGATCGAGCGTGATCCGACTGGGGGGCCGGTGCAACTGCACGTCGGCAATGCGGCCGTGCTGACGGACGTGCGTGATTCGCAGCGTCGCATCATCCGCCGCCAGATGGGCAGCCGCGCGGCCACTGCCTACGAGTACAACGCCGCCGGGATCCTCCAGAAGCTGCTGCCGCCCGGTAAAGCCGAGATCCAGCTCGACTATACGCCGGCGGGCAGGCCACGTTCGATCACGTACGGTGACGGGTCCGTGAAAGAGTTGGTCTGGAATGAAGCTGGCCAGATTCGTGAGATTCGGCAGCGCGATGGAAGCCGGATCTCGCGCGAATACGATCAGTTCGGTCGCATCAGCGTGCAACGCGAGTTCCGCCGAGCCGAAGAAGACTCACCGGCCGGCGAATCCAGGTTCCGCTATGACGCCGCGGATCGAGTTGTCCAGGCGGTCACGCGCGATTCAGACACGCAACGACTGTTCGACGCCGGCGGCCGGTTGCTGAGCGAGTTCCAGAGCGGGCTGGCGGTCAGCTACCGCTACGACGTGCATGGACGCCGCGCGGCCTTGATCTATCCTGATGGGTCTGAAGTGCGCTACGAGTATGGTCGCCCGTCGAACGGCGCAGGCGCGCAGAGTGTCAGACACCCGGATAAGCTCGGCGCCATCGAAGGCAGTTGGTTCGGACGGATCGAGTTCGAATACAACGCGGACAATCGCCTTGAGACGACGCGCTACACAACCATCAACACCGCCGTTACGCGAACGTACGATCAGCACGGACTGGTCGCGAGCATTCGCGTTCATCGTGGTGACGAATCGATTTGGCTCTATTCGACGCAGCGCGATGCGCGCGGTCTCGTGCTCAGTGAGATGGACAGTCGCGGCTGGCAGCGAACGTACGGGCACGAGCCGATTGGCTGGCTGACGCGGGCCGCCGGCTCGGACATGCCCGAGTCGCGGTTTAACTACGACGATGCCGGAAATTTGCGCAACACCTCCGGGACCGAGGCTGTGCTCGCCATTGACGCGGCCGGACAGGTAGAGGCGGCCTCCGGAGTGTCCGTTGAGCGATCAGGCGGCAATACGACGAAGCTTGGGGGTAATCAGTTTGAGTTCGACGTTCTCGGGCGGTTGGTCGCGAGTCGCGGCCAGGTTCAGAAGCGCTACGGCTATGACGCGCTGGATCGACTTCTTTGGTGGCAGCGGGAAGGGGCCGAGCGTCGCCGCCTGGTCTACGACGGCTGGACGCTGATTGCTGAGTACGCGGGTGCCGAGCCTGAGGCGAAGGCGCCTGCCACGCGGATAATCCACGCCCCTGGCCTTGACCATCCGTTAGCGATGCAACGCGATGGAAAGCTGTACTTCTTTGTTCAGGATCCGCGCAACAGCGTCGTGCTGCTGCTCGACTCGACTGGAACGCCATCCGCGCGCTTCGCTTACGCTCCGTTCGGCGAGAGAACCATCATCGAGGGCGATATTCAGACGCCGTTTGGTTTTGCAGGAGCCTTGTGCGACGAGGATCTGGGAATCTGCCACATGCGGATGCGCGCCTATTGCCCGGCGCTGGGGCGGTTCCTGCAGCCGGACCCGACCGATTTCGCCGGCGGCGACAATCTCTACGTGTACGCTCGCAATGCCCCATTGGAGTTCATTGACCCCTCCGGGATGGGCGTTCAGGAATGGGCGACGCGAATCGTCACCGATCCGGGCAGCAACTCTCTCTCGCGATTTGGCGCTACGCTCGTGGGGGCCGGCGCAATGGTGCTCGCCGGCGAGGGTGAGACGCGGGTTGAAAGGTACGGCGAGGCCGCCAACACGGTCGGCAACATCATCGAGACCGCCGGGGATATCGTCGCCGTGGCGCATCCCGCGCTGACGCCCTGGGGCGCTGCGATTTCCGCTGAAGGCAAGCTGTTCAAGGCCGGCGGCGATGTACTTAAGGGTGAGGTTACTCTCGATACCGTTTCAAATCTCGCAAGTGGCGCGACCGGCGTCTATGGAACGGTTGGGAAAGTTGCCGGTCGCGTAACCGCGATGGTCGACGGACTTTCTGCCGGCAAGACGCCTTGGCATTCTCCGAGACTGGCGACGCGACGAAACTCGCCAGCGCGGCATTCACCGTCGGTTTCGGGTCGATCAAGAGCTACACAAAGCAGGAAGCGAAGACCGCTGCCAAGGCCTTCCAAACCGAATATGACGCGGCGAAGGCGGAATATGCCGTGAAGGGTGAGGCTGCATTTCAATCCGACGCGCTAAAGTCGACCGCCGAAGCGTTGGAAAGCGCCAATTTGGGAAAGCAGGGGGCCGACTATGTCGCCGCCGTGGCGAAGCTCGTACCCAAGTATGGCGATAAACTCGCAGACGAAATTGCCGCGCTTGATTCCCAGTCTGCGGCCATCGATGCGGAAACCCGAAAAACCACGGAAAACGTTCGCGACGCTGTAGACCGACTCGCACAAATCAACGGCGAGATTGAGCAACTCAAAGCGACCACGACGGCATTGCAGTCGGAAATTTCATCCAACCAGCGCCTTCAGCAACAGGTGCGGGAGCAATCCGCACAGGTCCAGGAGGACCTCGGCAGCGCGACGACCAAGCGCGACTGGCTACAGCAGCAGGATCGCGCGCTGGACCAGTCCGCCGCGCGAGCCGCGGGCGCTCTGCAGAATGCGAAGTCCGAGCTTTCTCGCTTGGATGCGAACGCTCGGTCCGCAGAGGGCGAGTTGTCCGATGCCATGCGAAACTACGCCGATGAACAGGCCCGCCGGGCGGAGCGAGCCGCCGACCGTCGCGTGGAGCGGATCCAGAGAGAATCGGAGGAACAACTCGATGAAATGCGCGACGAAATGCGAGATATGAGTCGCAGCATCCGTAGCGCAGCGCGCGCGCGACGCGCCGCCGAAACCCGCCGCGCAAGTTCCCCGAGCTACTCGCGGTCATACTCGCGCATCGGAGTTGTATGCAGCGATCGGTGTCCGCTATGCAATTGGTCCCGCTGCGACGGCTGCTC
>CAYOHG010000391.1:0-3821 GCA_964403685.1 uncultured Planctomycetales bacterium | reverse complement strand
GGTCTTTCCCGTTTAACAGGGCAGTGAACCCCGCGGGCGGCGTGGACGAGCTTGCCTGTGCTTCGAGATGAAACATCGACAGCGCCGGACTGGGCGATGGCGCCGGCGGCCTGGTTGCGATCGGCGTCGCATCGGCTTTCAGGTCGCCCAGCACGAACTGAAGTCCCGCCAGGTAATGCTGGAGGACCGTGGGGTTCCAGTAGATTTCCTCGCGGTGTCCCAGCGAGCAGTAGAACACGCGGCCTTTCTCCTCGGGTCGCACCCAGGAAACGGCGAAGTCGTGGTCCGCGCGATGAATGCCCGGCTTGGTCATGTCGACCTGGCTTACGTCCAGGCTCATCAGAACTCGATTTCGGCCGCGCGAGTAGGGATCGCGCAACTGGTAGATCTCGTCAACGATCGTCAGCGGCTTGCCGGCGAACATGACCAGCAGCGGGTGGCCGGCGTCGTCCAGCTTGATGACGACCTGCTCGTGCCAGGGATGCCCGTCGAAGTATCCGCCGATCAGGTCGCCGTAAGCCGGCCATTGATAGCACGTATCCGTGGCCGAGTGAATTCCGGCCAGGCCCTTGCCGGCCCGGACGAACTTGAGCACCGCTTCCTGGAGTTCTGCGGCGTGTTCCGCGACCTTCCGCTGCTCCTGCGGACTAGCCGATTCCGGCAGCGGCGCGTGGAAGACCTCGCCGGTCGTGTTGAGCATCAGCACGGCATCGAATCCCTCGAGCGAAGCGGGCTCGAAGGCGGCCAGCTCCTCCGTGTGGGTTGCCTCGAACGCGCCGGTCTTCTGGCCCAGCAGCTTGATCGCGGTCGCGCCGATTTCGATCGACGAATGGCGGAAGCCGCGCGTCGCGCTGAAGACCAACAGCTTGCGTTTCGCCGTCGGCGGCGCATAGGCCTGCGCGGGAAGTGCGGCATGAATCCGGGCCAGTTCCTGGTCGGTCGGCGGGGCGCCGAGCGCCGGCACAGACGTCGCGATCATCAGCAGCCCCGCAGCCCACCCCGTGAGCAACCGGAATCGTGGCATGAGTACGGCTCCTTTCGAGCCCGCGATGCGATTTCGATCGCCGCTGCGCTGCGCCGCCCACTACGGCGTCGCCTCGGCCTGTGCGTAGACGCCTTCGAGCGGCTTTCCATCTCGACCGGCAACGCGCACACACGCGCCCCAGCCGCCGCCCAGGTTGTTCACCTTCACCAGCAGCTCGTTCCACCCTTTGTGCAGCTCGATGTCGACGCGGTCGTCGCCGCGCTGGCAGCCGCGCGCCACGTTGTTCGCATGCACCACCGCGCCGTTCAGCCAGATCTTGATCCCGTCGTCGCTGCCGACTTCCAATCGCGCCGGTTGAGCGGCGGGTGAGTACACCTGCGTCAGCAGGTAAGCGACACGGTGATCCCCCCCGACGGAGGCGCCCAGATCGACCATCCAGGAACGCTCCGCGTCGGCACCGGGCGGCTGGGGCTTCCAGCGAACGCCCTGTCGCCCGGGCGATTCCGGCGCGAACGCCACATCGAACAGTTCCGTTCCGCCGCGGCCGGCCTGCTCGTACGGTCCGCTGACGAACCAGTCGTTGATCTGTCCCTCGAACTCTCGCAGCCGCGCCCGGAGCGCTTCCATGCGCGGCTGAACACCGCTGACACCGGCCTTCTCAATCTGCCCGAGCACCTGCGCGACGCGGTGCGCGTGGCTCGCCACGATCCGGTCGCAGACGTTCATCAGCGCCCAGGCCGCTTCCTGACGCAGCTCAGCGTCGGCGAGACCCGCTTCCAGCATCTCCAGCGACGCCGCGTCGCCCACTTCGCCGATTCGGGAGAGCACGAGCTTGCGCTCCTCGGCGCGGCGCGCCACGGTCAGTCCGGAGTGCAGCAGCTCGACTTTCTGGCGCGGATCGCGCTGCGGGTCGAGCGCCGCCAGTCGAGCGAATCCGCGAAACGCCAGCACGCCCAGCTTCTCGTCGGTTGCCTCGCCGGCGATGCGCAGCAGATCCTCGGCCGCCGCCGGGTCGGGCCAGTCGTGCAGCGCCTGGGCCGCGGCCGCGCGAATCTCCGCCGCCTCGGCTCCCGCCGCCTGCGAAACGGCGCGGAAAGCGGCGGGGCCGGCGATCTGTCCGACCGCTCGCAGCAGCGACGCACAGGCCCGCGGGCGACCGGGGTCGATGGCCGCCAGAATCGGCGCGGCCGCGATGTCGCCCTGACCGACCCGCCGGGCGCAGTTCGCCAGCGTCTGTTCGAGCGCCTGCGTTTCGATCTCGCTACTGTCGTGACCGGCGCGGCGCAGCAGCTCGGGCAGGGCCTCTTCGCCGCACAGGACGCCAATCGCATGCAGCGCCGCCACCCGCACGGCTTCGTCGGGATCATCCAGCAGCGCCGGCAGCCGTCCGGCCACGGAGCGCGCCCGTCGGGCGGCGAGCACTTCCAGCGCCAGCGCCCGCCCCGCTGGGCTAGCCGTGGACATCGCATCGGCCAGCGCGGTGGAAGCGGCGGCGCCCGGAAATCGCTCCAGTTCGGCCCGCAGTGCGTCACGCACCTCCTCGCGCGGTGATTCAGCCTGCTTCAGCAGTTCGCCGGTCACGTCCGCTCCGCCAACGCGCGCCGCGGCGCGGATCGCCGCCACGCGCACCTCGGTGCTCTCGTCGCTCAGCGCGGCCAGTATTGCGTCCAGCGCCGGGCGCGCGTCGTCCAGCCGTCCGAGTACCGACAGGCCGGCGGCCCGCACGCCCGCCTGCGGGTGTTTCAGCAATTCGAGCAGCGCGGGGACGACGCGATCGCTTGGAATCCGCGCGGCAACGTCGATGGCCATGGCGCGGATCTCGAGGTTCGCGTCGATCGACTTGGCCATGATCCGGTTCAGTTGCGCCCCGCCGTCGAAGCTGCCCCAGGCACCCAGCGCCGCCATCCGCATGTGCGTGAACGCGTCACTTTCGTCCAGCTTGAGCAGGGCCTCCAGCAGTTCCGCGGCGGGCTCAGTGTCGCCGTTGTCGGCCAGCGCCCGGGCGTAGCGGACCATTCGCGCCACGGCACGGGTGTAGTCAAACCACGCGCTGGCCGAGACGGCGTCGAGCAGCGCCTCGCCCGCAGCGGTCGCGCCGCAGGCGGCCAGCGCGTCGAGGCACGCAGCGCGCAGGTCCAGGTCATTGGAACGCGCATGGCGAAGCAGATCGTCGGCGGCGCCGCGCGCGCCGAGCCGGTTGAGTGCATTGACGACCGCCACGCGGGTGGCGCCCTCGGATCGCTCGAACGCGGCCCGCAGCGCGGCGAGCGCGTCCGCACCGCCGATCGAAACCAGGGCCGCGACCGCCGCCGATGCGTTCTCCGCATCGACGAGGCAGGCCGCGACGGCCGGCACGCACGCCGGTGTTCCGAGCAGGGCAAGCTGCTCCAGCACAAAACCGCGCGGCTCGCCCGCCAGCCTTGGCAAGGCCGTCATCAGCGCCTGCTCCACGGGCGCGCGGCGCTGCGGACGGGCGGGATCACTGGCGTAGAACGCGAGCGCGTGCAGCGCAAGTCGGGCGCTGCGGTCGTCGCCTTGCCCCGGCGCGACCAGCCGCCCGCAGAGGTCAGCGATGTCATCCGGTCGCAACGCGTCGAGCGCCGAGCGCACGTCGGCGGCCGGCAGCTTCTCGCGCTGGGCAACCGCGGAGAGTGCCTGCTCAACGCGATCCGAGCCCCGCGCCGCAACCGCCGGCAGCGCCACCAGCGCCGCCGTGATCGTCCACGCCGCCAGCCTCCGCGCCGCGGGGGATACGACCCGGCGAGTCGAGGGCCGGGCGACCGAATCGCCCCACGTCGCGCTCCGGGCAGACAAACTGGCAACCACGATCCGACTC
>CAYOHG010000390.1:0-3822 GCA_964403685.1 uncultured Planctomycetales bacterium | reverse complement strand
TGGGAGGACCCGGAGATGGACCGCCGCTCGCTGTGCGTCGGTCCGGAAGACACCGTGATCTCGATCACGTCAGCCGGCTGCAACCCGCTGAACTTCCTGTGTCAGAACCCTCGCCGGCTGATCAGCGTAGACGGCAACCCGGCCCAGAACGCGGTGCTGGAGCTGAAACTGGCCGGCATCGCCGCGCTCGATCACGACGTGTTCTTCGACATTTTCGCGGCCCGCCGACCCGCGGTCATCACGACGGTCTATCGCAGGCGGCTGCGATCGCTGCTGTCGGACCGTTCGCGGGAGTTCTGGGACCGCAACCTCTGGATGGTCTACCGCGACCTGTATCGCTTCGGCCGCATGGGCCTGGCTGCCCGACTCGTGCGATTCATCCTTCCGCGGATCGGCATCCCGCGGCACAGCGTCGAGTCCTTCTTCGAGCTGCGGACGCTCGATCAACAGCGACGCTGGTACGACCGGCACGTCGCGCCCCGGCTGTGGGGCCCGGTCACGGAGCGGCTCTGCCGGTCGCGCTGGTTCATGTATCTATGCGGCGTTCATCCGCGCCAGCTCGACCTGGTCGACGGCCGCCACGACATCTACCAGTTTGTGCGCGAACGCATCGAATACGCCCTGACGCGCGTGCCGATTTACGACAACTATTTTCTCAGCGTCGTGGTCACCGGGCGCTTTCGCGGCCAGCGCGTGCCGCCTTACCTGGCGGCGGAGAACTTCCCCATCCTGCGGCGCAACCTCGATCGCGTGCTGGTCGTCAACGGCTGGCTCGGGCCATTTCTGGACACGCAGCCGCGCGGCTCAATCTCGCGCTTCAACCTGCTCGATATCTTTGACTGGATGTCGCCGGCCGCCTTCGAAAACACGCTCCGCAGCGTACTGCGCACCGCCGCCCCTGGAGCCCGGCTGATCTACCGCTCCGGCAGCTACCAGCTTGAGCCGCCTCCTGCGATCCGCGAGCAACTCGTGCCGCACACGGCGCTGGCCCGCGAACTGCTGGCGATCGACCGCTCCGCAACCTACGGCAGCTTCCACGTCTACAGCGTCAAGGACGAACGCGGCACGGGCCTTAACGGTGAGGTCGCGCAGCGGCCGGACTCTGTCACCTGCGCCGAAGCCGCCCGGCTCCTGTCGGCCGCCTCCAGCGCCTGACCGCGTGACCCATGTTTCCCGCTGACGCGCTTGCTCCCATTGGTGCCGTACCTGGGCTGGAGCCTGCCAGCTCTGTCGGGCTTCAGATCCTGATGCTGGCGCTGGCGACGCTCGTCTCGGAAGACCTCACCTGCATCGCGGCCGGCATCCTGGTGCACGACGGTCGGCTGACCCTGCCCGTCGCATTGATGGGTTGCTTCGTCGGAATCTTCACCAGCGACCTGGGACTCTGGACCCTCGGCCGACTCTGCGGCCGGTGGCTGATGCGGCGGCGCTGGTTCCAGCGGCGAATTCCGCCCGAGCTGCTCGATCAGGTCGGCGCCTGGTTTCACCGCCGGGCATGGGCGGCGGTCCTGGCGGCTCGGTTCCTGCCGGGAACGCGCGTGCCGGTCTTCATCGCCGCCGGCATTCTGGGCGCCCGCGCGCGGGCGTTCATCACCTGGGCGCTGCTGGCGGGCCTGCTGTGGACTCCGTTTCTCGTCGGGCTGGCGTCTGTGGCCGGCAGCGTCATCCTGCGGCCGCTCCAGGACCGGCTCGGCTCGACCTGGGTAGCGGTTGTGCTCGGTGCGGTTTTGGTCTACGTCCTCATCCGGGCGGTCGAGATTCTGGCGACCGAGATCGGCCGGGCCCGTTTCGCTGCGCGCCTTGCGCGCCTCTGGCGCTGGGAGTTCTGGCCCGAATGGGCCCTGCTGCTGCCGCTGCTGCCCGCGCTGGGCTGGCTCGCCCTGCGACATCGCGGACTAACCGTTCCCACCGCCGCCAACCCCGGCTTGCGCGGCCCCGCTGGTCCGCGGCTGAGTATGTCGGAACTCATGCGAAACCTGCCGGCCGATCTCGTCGCGCAGGCGGTATGGCTCGGCCCACAGGCGCCCCACCAGCGCCTGGCGCGCCTGACCGATGGCGTCGCCCGCGGCGAATTCCACCTGCCATTCGTCCTGACGCCGGACCACGAGCGCGACGCGGGCACGTGCCGGCTGGTCCGAGCGCTGGACAATGAACTGCATGCCTTCTTACGCGACGAGCCCGGCGGGCTGTGGTTGCGCACCCATCACCCGGGGCCGCATGAGGCCGCGATCCTGTGCTGCCGGCTTCCGGAAACCGGCGAGCCCGGCCGGGCAACGGCTCCTTCGTCGAGCACCCGGATCGTGGCGCTCGCCACCAAGCAGCTCCCCGCAATTACCGGCGACGGCCGCTCAACCGTCGAACGACTCATCTGGCGCCACCGGCGGCATCGCATGCAGGCGCGCGTGTTCATGAAACGCTTTCGCCACCTGGCCGGGCACGTGCTGGCGCGCGGCGAGTCGATGTCCCTGGCGGCGACGGGCGGGCCCAGCGAGGGAGTCCGGCTGCGCGACGGTGCCGGATTGATCACCCCGGCGCTGGAACAGGCGCTCGATCCTGCTCTGCGGGCGCTGTCGGGGTGCCATTTCATCCGCTTCGACGTGCGATACGCGGACCCAAGCGACCTGATGACGGGCCGGGGATTTCAGATCGTGAGACTGGCCGACAAGACTGTGGACATGGTGCGAATCGCCGGGCCGAACCACTCGTTGCTTCGCGCCCTCCGTTCGTTGCACCAGCATTGGCGACTGCGTTTTGAGATCGGAGCGCGCAATCGCGCTTTGGGACACGCGACGTTGGGCTTGTCCGGGTTGCTCGCGCGGCTTGCGAAACGGCCGCAATCAGGCCCGCGCGCGCCGGCTGTTGATCAGAGCGGCAGCCCGCCGCCGCAGCGCCAAGCGCGGTCGGATACGGCCCACCCGCGACGCTGCTGATCCGTCGAACCAGCGTGCTCCGTGTTCCGCGGCGTTGAAATCACACGCGAGAAAACCGCAGTCGTGGGTGGCTGCGCGCCGAACTCGATGGCAAGAAGACACAGCCGAGGGCGGCTGTGCTCCATTGCGGCTGTGCTCCATTGCGGCTGTGCGCCATTGCGGCTGTGCGCCATTGCGGCACTGGGCGCCATTGCGGCACTGGGCGCCGCTGCGGCGCTGGGCGCCATTCTCGAAAAGACGCTACGGCTTCTTGCGGAAGCGCAGCATGTAGTTCTCGAAGAGTTGCGCGCTGCGCGGTTGCTTTTCCACCAGCTCGAAGCCGGCTCTGGCGATCTCCGAAACAAACGTGTCACGTCCGGCCCGCACGTGGTCCAGCACCCAATCGCTGCTAACACCCTCGATGCGCTCAAAATCGACAACCACCAGCACGCCGCCTGGACGAAGCGCTGCGTGCAGGCTCCGGAGCGTCTCGGCCGGATACTCGAAGTGGTGATACGTGTCGCAGATGAACGCCACGTCAATCGACGCCGTGGGCAGGTTGGTCGAGTCCGCCGCGCAGAGGACCGGCCGAACATTGGCATGCCCGGCGGTCTTCATGCGCTGCTCAATGTGACGAACGAACTCGGGCGTGATATCGACGGCGTAGACGACGCCGCCCGGGCCGACCGCCGAGGCGAACAGTTCGGTAAACAGCCCGGTGCCGGCGCCGACGTCGGCGACCACGGCGCCGGGGTTGAGGTCGACATCGGCCACGATCCGGGCGCGCTCGCGAAAGACCTCACGGCTTTCGGTCTCGAAACGCTCCGTCCATTCCTCGACCTTCGCGTCGCGGTAGGCATCGTTGATGCCCGGCTTGACGCTGACTTTCTGCGAGGTCGGCGCGGTCTGCGAC
>CAYOHG010000389.1:0-3841 GCA_964403685.1 uncultured Planctomycetales bacterium | reverse complement strand
CAGGCCGGTGGGGTAGAGCGTGTAGGTGACCAGCAGCAGGCCGTCGACGGTGACGCTGGTCATGCGGCCGGCGTCGTCGTAGCCGTAAACCACGGAGCCGGCGTCGGGATCGGTAAGCTGGATGAGCTGCCCATTGGGGTTGTGCTGAAAGGAGAAGGCGCGGGTGAACTCGGGTCCGAGTTGCAGCGGAGGCCCCGGCAGGTCATTCGGGTCCGGGCCGAGTGGCACGGTCGCCCTCACGGACGAGCTGGTCAGCCGATACATCTCATCGTGGGCGAATTCGAACTGGCGCTGCGCAACGTCCAGATGTTCTTCGTAAACATCGTTGGGGTCCGCCGTAAATACCGGGTCAAACCACAGCCGGGCGCCTTGGTGGGGCACGACCCGCGTAAGAATGTTGCCCATCGTGTCGCTGGTCTGGTCGACGCAGTCCTGCACCACCGTTTCGCACCTGGGCATGAAAACGTAGGCCAGCGGATCGAGCACCGGCAGATGGGAGTCCGGCGGATCATCCAGGAGGCGCGGCGGACCATCGTCCGGAACGCACGAGATATGCGAGGGAGGCAGCCCCGTCGTGCCGGTGGAGGATGAGGAACCATTGTAGCCGCTGCTGGCGGTCTGGCGCCCCGTCGCGTCAAGCGTAAAATCTTCCTGAACGGGGAATTGCGACGTGCGGAAACCCGACCACGGGCCTTCCTCGCGGTACAGGAACGACGAATCCGCACCCGGTGACCGCGACCAGGTGAACGATGTCCGCACTCCGTTCGCGTCGGTTACGCTGGCGAGTTCGCCCAGCGCGTAGTCGGTCAGGCCGATGCCGGGGTCATGCTGGTAACCGAGTGTGGTGGTGGATGCCGGCCCGCCTTGACCGTCCGCCGGCTCGACAATCGCGGTCACATGGGTCGGGTCCGCCATGAGTTGCAAGGCGACATCGTAGAAGTCCTGGTAGAGAAGCTGAACCTGCTTGCTCGCGTCCACGTTGCCGGAGGCGTCCAGCGGCGGTCTGATCGCCGTCAGGTTGTTCAAGGTGTCGTAGGCCCACTCCCACTTGTGGCCCAGCGGGTCCGTGAGCGTTTGCAGCGTGGCGGCACTGCCGTACGTTGCGGTCCAGATCTGGCCCGCTTCATTGCGGACGGAGGTTCTGTTGCGGGACGCATCGTAGGTGAACTGAACATATGCGTTGAGCGGATTGGTCATGCGGCGGAGCGTGCCGGTGAGGTTGTACAGATACTTCCAGCCAAGCCCCCGACGATCAGTGTAAATCGTTGTGTTGGGGTGGGTTGGGTTCGGATAGTCGAACGTCTGCGTATACTGCAAGCCGCCCTGACCGCTCAGGCTGGGATCGGTAACGGATATGACCCGCCCGTAGGAGTCGTATTCAAAGGTGGTGGTGTGGTTCTCCCAGTCGGTAATCGAGGCGATCCGGCCCGCCGCGTCGTACTCGAACGTCACGCGCTGGCCACCGTCGCGCAAGACGAACGCGAGCCGGTCTTCGGGGTAGGTTGTCGCATCGAAGCTCAGCAGCCACGCGCGCCCGTCGGGCCCCAGCACGGATATGGCGTGTTCGACGAAGCAACTCTTGTAGTGCTTATAACCAAACGATGTGCGGGCCACGTTATTGCCGTTCGCGGCGTGCGCAGCCCAACCATAGAGTAGCGCGCTCGCCGGCGCGCAGAAGTCTTGGCCGACGTCGTTGTACTCGTTCGTGAGCCGAAGGTCGAATACCGTCCCAGCGGCTTCGGCCTGCTGATTAGGGCTTCGGTCGTAGCTCATCCGGCCTTCGGCCTCGAAGGCGCGAACCCACTGGCTCGGCCGCGTCAGAAGCCACTCCTGCGCGCCGGAATCGAATCGCAGCGAGTCATGCACCCCAACCGGAGGCGTGTAGCTGCCGTTCGATAGCTCGAAGCGATTGATCGTTCCATCATCTTCAAGAACAAGCACATACGATCCGAAATCGCGAAGCGTCGCGCCGCCGCTGATCGTCCATCCAGGGCCCATCTCGAATCGGAGCGTGTCCGTCGGATCGACGCTGGCGTCCACGCCACCGGAGTTGTGATAGATGACGAGCTGGCCGTCAGGCCCGGGCAGCGGCGCGGACGACAGCGGTATCCGCGTAATCATGTTCCCGTGATACGTATTCACCACCGACCAGGTGGACACCTGAACGCCGGCCTCCCACGGGCGCGGCATTCCCGGCTGGGGATCGGTGGGCGACTGGGCGAAGCCAGAAATCGCTGTTAGTGCAAACGCAGCACACCACAACGCAGGCTGGGTCATTCGGAACATGACGGGCCATCCTTGTAAGGCTTCCTAAGGTGGTATGTCGAGCTGAAGTATTGCCGCGCTCTTGCCGCCAGTCAATTTTTATTTCCACAATTTACGGCGTATGCTCGCCGGCGGACCGAAAGGGGGGCTACGCCTCTGGCCCGGCGTCGGGGTCCTACAGGCGGTCGGCGGGGAGCGCTCAAGCCAACTGGGTCGGCAGGCGGACTAGGGTGCCAGTTCCAACCGCCAGACGGTTTGCTCAATCTCCGACTCGCTGACCTCCGCACCCAGCCCGTCGGCGATCTGGCGCAGCAGGTCGGAGACCATTGCATCGGTCACCGGCAGGTTAAAGTCGAGGTAGGCGCCCGAGTGGTCGCGCCAGGCGATTTTGAGGTCGAGCGGCTCGGCCCAACACACACGCCATGATTCGCTTGACTGATATTGTCGCTTCTCCACGCGAGGCAATCGGTGCGAGGCAATCGGTGCGAGGCAATCGGTGCGAGGCGATCTCTTTATGATCTACTTTAGCCAAGACTGCTTGACCTGTCAATGCCGTTCTCCGCTATCGTGCCAATCATGAGCGTCGCGGCCGAACACGCGCTGAATGCGCCCGCCTTTCCACGACACCCTGCTGCATCTGCCGTGCGCGCACGACCGCGGGGAAGCAGCGGGTGCCGAGTACCGGCTACGGAATGCGCCGCCCTCGCTGCGCTGACCAAGCGTCTCTGCTCCCGTTTGGGCCGTCTCACGTTCGACCCGCCGGTCGCGCACATCTACAACCCGCTCGAATACGCCCGCGAGATGCACGACGCGTACACGCGGCGATACGCGCAGCCCGGCGTGCCCGTGATTCTGCTGGGTATGAACCCCGGACCATGGGGAATGGTGCAGACCGGCATTCCGTTCGGCGAGGTCGCCGCAGTACGCGACTGGCTGGGGATTGAAGAGCGGATTTCAGCGCCGGCCAACGCACACCCGAAGCGCCCGATAGTGGGCTTACAGTGTCAGCGCAGCGAGGTGAGCGGGCGGCGCTTATGGGGTTGGGCCCGCGATCGCTGGGGTACTCCCAAACGGTTCTTCAGGCTTTTTTTTGTGGCCAATTACTGCCCGCTTGCGTTTCTCGAAGCCGGCGGGCGCAACCTGACGCCCGATCGTTTGCGCGGTGAAGCGCGCGACAAGCTGTTCGCCGCATGCGACGAAGCGCTGCGCGGTCTCGTGGCAGTGCTTCGCCCGCGCATTGTGGTCGGCATCGGCGCGTTCGCGGCCCAGCGGGCGCGCGAGGCGCTCGGCGGCGACATCACGGTCGGCCGGGCCCTGCACCCCAGCCCGGCCAGCCCGGCGGCCAACCGCGGCTGGGAACGCGAGTTCACCCGCCAACTCGCCGGCCTGGGGATCTCGCTCGATCGGTAGGGTCGGAATCCGAGGAAAAACGGCGGGACGCCCGCAGCAGCCGGCAACGGCATTCGAAGAAACAAACGGGCGGGACGCCCGTACCACCCGGCTCCCGTGTACCACTCAAGCACACAGCCGAGGGCGGCTGTGCTCCATGCCGTTGCGAGAAAGACACAGCCGAGGG
>CAYOHG010000388.1:0-3851 GCA_964403685.1 uncultured Planctomycetales bacterium | reverse complement strand
CCACTGGTCAGCTCTCTGATGCACGATACCAGCATGGCCGAACTGATCGACCGCTATGTCGCCGAACTGCCCGAACGCGCCCGCGCCGCCGAAATCATGCTCGTGGAAAAACGTTTCGAAGACCTCAAGCTCCAGGCGCGCGCCCTCAAGGGGACTGCGGCGACCTACGGCTTCGATTCCATCACCGTCGCGGCGGCGGAACTGGAAGAAGTGCTGCTGCACAACCCGGACCCGGAACCCAGTGAAGTGCGCCCGAAGCTCAGTCAGTTGGTGCGCTTGTGTTTGGCAGCCCGCCCGGTGAACTGCATGGTCCCCGACGAATAGCCCACCCAACCGACCGGCGGCAGCAGGCCAGAGCTCCCGTCACCGCGATCCAGCGCGCGGCTACCCCCCGGGTCCGGCCTCCGGGCTCAGGTCCTTCGCAACTCGGAATCGCTCCAGCCAGCCGACGCCGGCGTCGGCGATCTGCTGGAGCACCCACGGATACAGCTCGCGCTCGGCGGCCTGCACTCGATCGGCCAGCGCTGTCGCCGTGTCACCGGGGAACACCGGTACGCGGCGCTGCGCGATGGTCGGTCCGTGGTCGTACTCGTTGTCCACCAGGTGCACAGTGCAGCCGGTTTCGTGTACGCCGCCGGCCAGCACCGCCGCGTGCACATGCAGCCCGTACAGGCCCTTCCCGCCGAACGCCGGCAGCAACGCCGGGTGGATGTTGACGACGCGCCCCAGCCAGCGCTGCGGCATGCGCCAGAACACGAGAAACCCGCCCATCACGACCAGGTCGGGCGCGACCCGCTCAATCGCGGCGGTGAGTCCGGCCGAATAGGCGCCGCTGTCGGGTGCATCGGCAACGCGCAAGACCTGCGGTTCGAGCCCATGCCCACGCGCCACATCGATCGCCCGCACCCGCGTCCGCGAGCAGATCACCTGGGAAACTTCGATGCCACGCAAGCGGCCATCGCGGATGCGCGTGCAGAGGTTGTCCAGGGTCGAGCCTCCGCCGGAAACAAGCACGCTGATGCGGATCATGCCACCATTTCGATTCGGACAACGCCCGACCGATGCCGCCGCATTCGCCGAGGCCAGGCGACCCTTCGCGCCGAAACTGCGCCCGATACAATTCCAGTCCTACGGGCCGAGCTGCCGACGGGAGAATACACGCGCACGCGACGGCGACCAACGGGGCCGCCCGCGCCCCGGCCGGGCGCAGTCGTCGGTCGCAACGCGAACGCCGCGAATAGGCCCTCGCGGCCACAAACGGAGCCCAGAATATGGCCAAGGCGCCTGCATACGAACAATACGCCCGCATCAGCTTGTGGCTGGGGCTTCTGGCCGCGGCTGGATTGGCGGCGGTGGGTTTCCTGGTCTTCCAGAAGTTCAATTTCCAGGAATTCGAGCTCGTGTTGAAGCGCGGCGGGACGCGGTTCTTCGCGATCCTGGGCGGCACGGGACTTTCGTTAGCGCTGGCTGGAATCGGATTCCTGCTGGGTTTCAGCAGCGCCGGCCAAAAGCGCAACACCCTGTCGGGCACTTCCTGGGTAGGTTTCTTCCTCAACGCCGCCGTCATGACGCTCGTCCTGATGGTCTTCCTGGTGTTCTGGTTCACCAAGGACACGGTGACGTTGCAGTAGGACGGGAACGTGGAACGGGGGCGTGGTCACGGGTCCGGCGATCGGTGGGCCGATGCGTCCGGGCGGTCGTCGAAGGCCGGGCGTTTCGCCAGCAGCGGATGAGGCGCGCCGCATTCAGGGCAGCGGACCGGACTGAAGCGCAGGTCGTAGCCGCAGTTCGGGCAGCGGCCGCGGAACGGCTTTTCAACCTCCCGGTCGATGGCGCCGTATGCGACGATCAGGAACAGCACCAGCAACGTATTGACCACCAGCGCATACAGCAGGGCGAGTTCCAAGGTGAATGCGAAGATGTTCGGCGACGACAGCGGATTGCCGGGGCGCGGCGGCTGCGCGCCGAATAGATCAAGCAGCACCAGCCCGATATATAGGTCCGCGATCCAACCGCAGGGAATCAGCGTCAGGACGGCTTTGGTTCCGAACACGATCCACAGAGCACGGATCGCCGCGAGGTGGCGTATCAGCAGTCGGAACCAGCCGCTCGATGCCACCCAGAAATAGGCCCCCGTGACAGTGGCGGCAACCAGCAGCACGGCCTGGAGGTCGAGCCATCCGTACGCAGCAAGCACTCCCGGCGCCAAGCCGACGGCTACGAGTATCACACAGGTCACCAACCGTCTGAGGATGGAGAGCATAAGCGCGCCCCGCCGTCCCGGGTCAGCCGCGGACCCGCGCGGACGTGCAAGCATGACGACGGTGCCAGCGGCGCGTACAATCCTGCCCGCACGGACGCCGCCCGCCGAAAGGCTCGGAGCCCCGGCCGGCGCCCCAGGAACTTCGGGCGCGCGTATTGTACAAGTTCTTCCTGACGATCCGCTATTTGCGCCGTCGGCGCATCGCCTACTTCGCCATCGCCGCGGTCACGCTCTGCACGGCGATGGTGCTGATCGTGATGTCGGTGATGGGCGGCTGGCTCGAGCAGGTTCGCAGCAAAGCACGCGGAATGCTCGGCGACATCATCGTCGACAATCACTTGAATGACGGCTTCCCGCTCTACCAGGAGTTCATCGATCGGGTAGCGGGCTGGCCCGAGATCGTCCGCGCTACCCCGCTGATCTACACCTACGGACTGATCAACTTCCCACAGACCGGCGAGAGCCGATACGTGCGAATCGTGGGAATTCGCCTCAGTGAGATCGGCGAGGTCAATCAGTTCCGCGCAGGTCTCTACTACGATCGCTTCTATCCGGACACCACCACGCTGGACGAAGTGCGCCAGCCGGTGCTGGGCTTCGACCCGGAAGGCCCGATGCTGAAGCTCAGCACGGGATTGGAGGTCTTTCCGCTCCGGCTGCCGGAGCCGTTTCAGTCCCGGCTGAACCAGCAGCGCCAGGAGCACCTGGCCCGCACCGGCCGGCCGCTGGACGACCCCGACACCGCCGACGGCTCGCTCAACGCCCTGCTCCGCGAGAACGGTCACCCGATCATCCCCGGCGAGTTCGCCCTGAGCGAAGAACGACTGGAAGACGGGACAATCCCGGCCGGCTATGCCGGTGATCCGTTTCCGGGGTTGATTCTGGGCCGCGACCTGATCGCCGAACGCGAATCCGACGGGCGCTACCGGCGCTTCGACGTCTACCCGCGCGGCGCGCAAGTATTCCTCACGCTCGTGCCGTATTCCTCCGGTGGCACGCTGACGAACCCGGTCAAGGTTGCCTTTCGCTATGTGGACGACTCGCGCACGGGCATCTACGACATCGATTCGCTGCACGCGTACTGCGATTTCGCGCTGCTTCAGAAGCTGACGCGGCTTGACGAAGCCGACCGAATCGATCCGGAGACCGAGCAGGTGATCGGTCGCGCGCCGGCCCGCTGCATGCAAATTCAGATCCGCGCGCGGGAAGGCGTGGATGCCCGGGCGCTCTGCCGGCGGCTGGAGGAGACCTATCGCGGCCTGCTTTCCGACCAGCGCTACGACCTGAGCGACAGCGAACGCTATTTCGTGTCGAAAGTCCGCGCGCTGACCTGGGAGGAGTCGCAGGCGCACATCATCGGGCCGGTCGAGAAGGAGCGCATCCTCGTCACCATCCTGTTCGGGATCATCTCGCTGGTCGCCGTCGCGCTGCTGCTGTGCATCCTCTACATGATCGTACTGCAAAAGACGCGCGACATCGGGATCATCAAGGCCATCGGCGGCTCGTCCGGCGGGGTCGCGTTCATCTTCGTCATCTACGGGGCCGCGGTGGGCGGCGTCGGCAGCCTGCTGGGGGCGCTGCTCGGCAC
>CAYOHG010000387.1:0-3855 GCA_964403685.1 uncultured Planctomycetales bacterium | reverse complement strand
GGGCTCCTCGACCGTGCCCCACGAGCCGCTGGCGCCGATGCGAATCCACGAGGTCAGCTTTTCCTGCGAGGTGTTGTCGAAGGTGGCCGCGTAGCTGGTCAGATGGTCACAGAACGCGCCGGGCAGCACCGTCATGTCCGTCGTTTCGATGCCCGGCGTCGCATGCCCGGTCATGATGCCCAGGCAATCATGCTGGCCGGTCGGCAGCGTCGCGAACAGGTGCTCGGCCTGACCGCCGAAACCCTCGATACTGGTGACGGCGGCGTCGAAGTACGGGTCGCGCGGGTTGCTGCGCACGCTGTCGGTGGTCTCCATGAAGTAAAACGTTCCCGCGGGAAATGTGCCGTCGACGGCGACGCTGCGGTCGATCATGTCGAGCAGCTCGTCGGTCGTGTTGCCATTGAAACCGGTATACCCCAGCATCGCGGACAGGAACATGAACTGGGCGCCGCTGTCGGTGCTGGGCACGCCGTTCTTCCACGACACGGAACTGTCAAACGGGAGGATCGCGTCGCTGTCCTCGTCGGCGTAGCGATTGGACCAACTGATGCTCTTGGTTCCGGTGAGCACCTGGTCGGCGACGAAGCTCATGTAGTAAATGCCGGACATGGAGAAGCGGTTTACCGGCGTGCAGCCCTGGGGGCTCACCAAGCCGGCCGCGTTGATGTAGAACGCGGTCGGCGCGACCGCGATGTAATCGATGTGGTCGCGGATCTCGGCGTGCGCGAGCCGGCCCAGCAATGCCTCGATGTTCACGTCGCGGAAGGCCTGAAAGCTGGGCGTGTTCGAGTCGATGTAGAGCGTATTGCCGGGAGGAATGTCGCGGGCGTAGAGGTAGTAGTTTCCGATGTACTTGGCGTCGTTCCGCAGCGGGTCGATCACGACCAGCGCGTTCTCGGCCGACCCGCCGGCCCACGCCGTGGAGGCGACCCACGAAGCCAGCAGCGCGACCGCGATTCCTGTTGTCGCTCGGCGGGCGCACAACGCCCCCCAACCCCGATGATGCATGGACAATCGCTCCCTGGGCTCGCCTGACCGCGGCCGATGTTCCCTTCCAAGCGCGCGGATCGATCGGACGAATGCAGCCGGTCCGCCGCATTTCTGACGGCTGCATTCTACCGCGGCCGGGCCACCATCGCACCGGATTCTTGCGTCCGCCGTCGCCGGTCGCGCACCTGCGCCGGCCCCCGGAGCGCGATCCGCGTCCGCGCCCTTGCGGCGGGCCGGTCCGACGCGACAATCGCAGCAGGTGCAGCTACCCGCAACCATCTTCGGACGCAGAACCATGAAAACCGACTTTCCGCTCTTGCTGCTGGCGTGCATCGGCTGCCTTGGCAACGCGGCGTTCGCATTCGAGCCGCCGCTGCAACCCGTGTCCTTTCCGCGCGTGCACCTGGACGCGGAATCCTTTTGGGGGCAGCGGCAGGCGGCCATCCGCGTCGGCACCCTGACCCAGAACTGGCAGCAGTGCGACCAGACCGGGCGGTTCGCGAACTTCGATCGGGCCGCCGGCAAGCTCGTCGGCAAATTCGAGGGCTATTTCTTCAACGACTCCGACGTCTACAAGGCTCTGGAGGGCGCCATCTACCTGTGGCAGCTTCAGCCGGATGCAGCGCTCAAGACGCAGATCGACGAGCTGATCGCGCGGATCGCCGCGGCCCAGCAGCCCGACGGCTATCTCAACACCTACTTCACGCTCACGCCAGCCGAGCCGCGCTGGGGCGACATCGCCAACAAACATGAGCTGTATTGCGCGGGTCACTTGATCGAAGCGGCCGTGGCGCACTTCGACGCCACCGGGCAGCGCAGCCTGCTGGACGTCGCGATCCGCCTGGCGGATCACATCGACCAGACCTTTGGCCCCGGCCGCAAGCTCGACCCGTGCGGACACCCCGAGGTGGAATTGGCGCTGATTCGACTGCACCGCGCGACCGCGGAGCCACGCTACCTCGAGCTGGCCCGCTTCTTCGTCAACCAGCGCGGCAGCTCGAAGGGTCGCAAGCTCTTCGGCGAGTACGCCCAGGACCATCGGCCGGTGCGCGCGCAGACGGAAGTCGTCGGCCACGCGGTCCGCGCCATGTACCTGTACTCCGCCGTCGCCGACCTGGCCGGCATCGACGGCGACGAAGCCCTGCGGCACGCCGCCGAACGAATCTGGAGCGATCTGACCTTCCGCAAGTCGTATGTCACGGGCGGAATCGGCTCGTCGTCACACAACGAGGGTTTTACCCGCGCCTACGACCTGCCCAACGAGGAGGCCTATGCCGAGACCTGCGCGGGGATCGCGTCCGTCCTGTTCAACCACCGCATGAACCTGCTGACGCGCGACGCGAAGTACGTCGATGCGCTGGAGCGGGCGCTGTACAACGGCGTGCTCTCGGGACTCTCGCTGGATGGGCAGCGTTTCTTCTACGTCAACCCGTTGGCCAGCCGCGGGAACCACCACCGCCTGGAGTGGTACGCCTGCGCCTGCTGCCCGCCGAACCTGCTGCGGCTGTTCGCCTCGGTGGGGAATTACGTCTACGCAACGGGGGCGAACGCGGTTTACGTGAACCTGTACGCGGCCGGCGAAGCGGAGATTCCGCTCGGTGAGAACCGCGTCGTCAAGATTCGCCAGCAGACGCGATATCCCTGGGACGGCCGGGTTGAGCTGACCATCACGCCGCCGGCGTCCGCACCTGCCGTCGCGCTCTACCTGCGCCTGCCGGGCTGGGCCGAGGCGTCTGCGGTGCGGTTGAATGGAACGGCCGCGTCGGCGGAGCCGAACGGCTACATCGCGGCGGGCAGCGACTGGAAACCGGGCCAGACCCTCGTGCTGGAGCTGCCTATGCCGGTGCGGCGTGTTCGCGCCAACCCGCTGGTGGACGCGAATCGCGGACGCGTGGCGCTGCAGCGCGGGCCGATCGTGTACTGCGCGGAAGCAGAGGACAACGACGGCAAGGTCTGGAACCGGGCGCTGCCGCCCGGCGCCGAAATCTCCGCCGAGTTCGACTCCCGGCTGCTCGGAGGAGTAACCGTGTTGAAGGCTGCGGCCGAGAGCGCGCCGGATGTCGACTGGGATGCATCACTCTACAGCAGTGCCCCACCGGTCGGCGGCTCGACGCTGACGTTCATCCCGTACTTCGCATGGGACAATCGCGGCGCGGGAGAGATGGCCGTCTGGATTCCCGAGTCCGTTTCGGTGCTCGACCCGCAGCCGATCGCCTGGCTGCGGCCCAGCGCCTCGTACTGCAATGAAAACGACCAGCTCGAAGCGCTGCATGATCGGCTCGAGCCGGCCAACTCCGACGACCACAGCATCCCGCGGATGACCTTCTGGCCGCACCGCGGGACCGCCGAATGGCTGCAATACGACTTCGAACAACCGCGCCGCATTCGGGGAGTCGAGGTGTACTGGTTCGATGACAGTCCGCGCAAGGGGCACTGCCGCCCGCCGCAGAGCTGGAAGCTGCTGCTACGCCGCGCCGGCAGTTGGACCGAAGTCGAATCCTCCGCGGCGCCGGGAACCGCCCTCAATCAGTACAATTCATTCCGCTTCGAGCCGATCGAGACTGACGGTCTGCGGATCGAGATGCAGCTTCAGCCCGAGTGGAGCGGCGGCGCGCTGGAGTGGAAAGTGTTGACCGACTAAGGTCGCGCGGAAGTCACGAACCGAGTTTTCGAACCGGCCAGAGACGCCGAAACAGCCAGAGCCGTGGGCGGCTGTGCCCTATGCTCTGCGGCCGCCAGATGACCACGGGGCGGCGTGCGGCGCGGGCAGCGACACGCGAAAGGTGTGTATGTCGAAAACAGTCGCCGGCCAGTCAAGAGTACCCGGTCACAGACGGCGTCTGCGCGCTGCGCTTGTCCCCATGG
>CAYOHG010000386.1:0-3879 GCA_964403685.1 uncultured Planctomycetales bacterium | reverse complement strand
CGCTAGCTCAGTTGGTAGAGCAGCTGACTCTTAATCAGCGGGTCCTAGGTTCGAGTCCTAGGCGAGGCATTCTTTTCCGCGGCCGACCGCGTCCGCGCCTTCCGCTCTCACTTTGCGGCATTCATCGCCGACCCCGACAGGCAGGGGGATTGCCCAGGCCGCGGTGATGTCTATACTCCCGCCGACTGACTGTTGAACGCACCTTGTGGTGATGGCGCTGCGAGATGGTCGATCAGCGCCGGCTGCGGTTCCGCGACCAGCGCACCAACGGTATTCACAAGCGTATCGGTGACACATGAATGGCATTCGGCGATGGCTCGGCGTCCTTGCGCCCGCGGCGCTCACCCTCCTCCTGCTCGGGTGTCCGACGACGGATTCCGGCGACAACGGCGACAACGGGAACGCCAACGAGAACGGCAACGATAATGCCGGCGTCTTCATCTGCGAACCCAGCAGCGCGAGCCCCACGACGGCGGTCAGCTATGCGGACGACATTCGTCCGATCTTCAGCGCCGCGGGCTGCCTGTCGGGCGGCTGTCACGGCGGAACGCTGAGCGCGTCGGGGTTCGACATGCGCTCGTACGACACGCTTTTTGACGCCGGAACCGAGGCCGGCCAACTGGGGCTGTGTCCGATCGCGCCGGGCGACCCGGACAACAGCTACCTGGTCGAGAAGCTGCGCGGCTCGCCACGGCGTGGCGCGCCGATGCCGCTGGTCGGCGACCCGCTGACCGCCGAGGAACTGGAGCTGATCGAAACCTGGATTCGCGACGGGGCGCCGAACAACTGATGCGTCCGCCTCGACCCATTCGCCTCAGACGAGGACGTGAGATGAGTGCTCGCGGAACTTCCGGCCGCTGGCAGCGAGGGCTGTGCTTTGCGGTCGGCGGTCTGTCGGCCTGCACCGGCGGCTGTCCGCCCACGGCCGGCGTGGACGGCGAATGCGATTCGCCCGGCGTGATCTGCACCGTGGCCGGCACGGGACAGTCGGTCTTCGACGGCGATGGCATGCCGGCTTTGGAAACGTCGTTCTATTCTCCGCTGGACGTGGTTTTCGACCCGCAGGGGCGTTTGCGGACCTATCCGCGGCGGCACGCTTCCTGGCTCTGGCTCTGGCGACAGGCGAGCACAAGCCGGACGCGGTACCACGACCTGCGGGTCCGCATTGTATGGATGCGCGCAGAGCGCGGAAGCCAAGTTGTCAGCGCGCTGCGCCGGGCCAGCATCCGTTCTCGCTAACCTCGCCCGCCCGATCCACACATCCCCCCCAGGCCGCGAGCCGCGCCAGCGCCGGCTTGGCGCTGATGCGATACGGTTGCGATCAGTCACTCTCCTTGGCTTCGGGCTCGCGCTGCCGGGGCCGCGGTTTCACCACAACGATGATCTGGTTCTTCGGGCCGAAATACTTTGCAAACGTCGCGCGAATCTGGTCGGCCGTCAACGCTTGGTAAGCGCCCGGCTCGGCCACCACGTCATCCAGATTCGCACCGCGGAAAGTCATGCGACCCAGCTTGCCCGACCAGTAGCCCGGCTCGCGGCTGGACTCCTCGAGCGTGTTGGCCATCTGCTTGCGGGCCACATCCAGCTCCTCGGCGGTCGGCCCGCTCGCGGCGAAGGTCTCATACATGGACGTGAGCTTCTTCACCAGTTCATCGACCTTGGCGGGTTCGGTCGGCGCTGATGCGGAGAACACGCCGAACCCCGGGTACGTGCTCGCGGCGCGCGAACCGGCTCCGATGCTGTAGACGAGCTGGGCATCCTCGCGCACCTCCTTGATCATGCGCGTCGAGAGGATGCGCGCGGCCATCGTCAGCGCACATGAATCCGCGACGTTGGTTTCATCGCTGCCATAGAATCCGTTCAGAACAAACGCCTGCTCCGTGGGCGTCTCCAGCACCGTCTCGATCACTCGCGGACCGTTCGGGCGCTGCAACCGTCGCAGGCTCGCGTAGGTCTCGGATGAAACACGGTCTCGGGTCGGCAGCGAGCCCAGATAGCGGGCGGCCAGCTCTTCGGCGCGTTCGCGCGGCAGATCGCCGACGATGGTCACTTCGATCGGTGAGTGAGCGATGAGCTTGTCGAGCCAGACCTGGGCGCCTTCGAGCGTCAGGCGGTCGAGCTGCTCGATCGTCAGGGGTTTGGTGCGCAGCTCGTCGTCGGGGTAGGGCGCCGCCGACGCAGTTCGCATGCCGAGCATCATCGGGTTGCGGAGTGACTCGGCGATCGATTCGCGTGTGGAGCTCTGGAACTGGGTGAACGCGGCCGGTTCGATGCGCGGCTCCATCAGGAGTAGATGTGCGAGCTGGAAGCCGGTTTCGATCTCCTCGGGGCTGCCGGAAATGGACAGCGTGATGGCGTCTCCGCCGCCAGGGCCCCCCCGCCGCGTCGCCCGCCGCCGCGGCCGCCGAAGCGCCCGCCGCCGCCGACGTCGACCTTCTTTCCGGTCATCAGGTCGCGAATGTCGGTCGAGGAGAGCTGTCGAGTCGCCGGCCGCGACCAGGCCAGTTGCGCGGCGCTGGTGATTCCGCGGTTCTCGGCCGTCTCGAGCAATTCACCGCCGATCAGCGCGATCGAGATGGAGACTTCGTTCTTGCGCTCGTCCATGAACCGATGGTGCACGCGGACGTTATTGCTTAGCCAGGCGGACCAGACCTTGGTAGCCGCGTGCTCGCTGGCATCCTGAACCTTACCCGGCGAAGGCAGCTCGGACATCAGTTGGCTGGCGTGGGCGACTTCGGCCTCGGGCGTAGGCTTGACGGCCAGCGCGCGTGTTCCGATTTCGAGCAGCTCGGCCTCGCTGGGCACGCCGTCGCCGGCTGGCAGCGTCGCGATGAACGCCGCGGTCTTCATGTCGAACTCGCGCGCGAAGCGCTGGTTGATCTCCTCGTCGCGGATGGTCGGCAGCACTGCGTTGAGCACTTCCAGCCGCTGCTGCGCGGACATCGTCGGCTCGCCGGTGGTCACGTCGCGGTTCACGCGGCCCAGCAGCGCTGCGGCCTGCTGCGTCGGCTCCGTCTCGACCGCTCGTTCGGCCCCCGCAATCGTCTGCTTGCGCACATCTTCCAGCTCGCGCGAAGTGAACCCGAAGGCGCGCGCCCGCTGCAATTCCAGCGCAATCTCCTCCAGCGCGGGGCGCCATTTGCCGGGCATGGCGCGGGCGGTCATCTCGGCGGTGTAGATCGCGTTCGCGTCGGTGCCGGTGGAGACACGCGCGCTCAGGTAGCTGGTGCCGCCCTGTGCCGTCTTGGCGTCGAGCCGGCGGTTCATCGCCGACTGCCCCAGCCGGTCGATCAGGTCCTCGCGATATTGCTCGATCGTCAACGTTGGCCGCCGGGCGGGCTCAATCCGCACGATCTGCACGTCCTCGGTGCGGACCTCTGCGTCGCTAGCGACGATCGCCAGGCTGTGCTGATAGGGCCTGACGCGCGGGTCCTGCGGCGTCGGCCGCGGGCGTTTGGGCGCATCGGCGAATTTCTCGCGGATGAGGTTGGCGACGATCTGGGGGTCCAGGTCGGCGACCACGATGACGGTCGCGTTGGAGGCGACGTACCACTTGTTGTAGTAGTCGAGGAAGTCCGGCTGCTGGACCGCGGAGATCGTCTCCTCCAGGCCGATGGTATCGCGCTGGCTGTACAGCGACCCGGGCGCAATGTGCTCCAGGATGTAATCGCCGATGCGCTGTCGGCCGGAAAGGCCGCGGCGACGCTCCTCGAGAATGATCTGTCGCTCGGCGTCGATCTCCGCCGGCAGCAGCGAGAGCCGCGAGAGCACGTCGGCGAAGAACGTCATGCCCTTGCCCAGCGTCTCGGGCTGTGCATCAGGCAGCGAAAGCTGGTAGGTGGTCTGCTCGAAGCTGGTGAACGCGTTCTGGTCGCGGCC
>CAYOHG010000385.1:0-3896 GCA_964403685.1 uncultured Planctomycetales bacterium | reverse complement strand
GTGTTCGGACGAGCCGGAAGGATCGCGCAAAACCTCGGATACCGCGGCGGTTTTCTCAATCGCGGCAATTTCCGAATCGGTTGGAGCTGGAATAAGGGCAGGAACTGGCTCGGAGTGCACGGCGGGAAGCCGCGCACGCCGGGCCATTGGCACGAGTGGAAAGGAATTCCCACGACTCCGATCCCTGGACCCAAAGGCCATGGGGTCTGGGAGTTCGGCTTCGGCGGCGGGGCAGCCGGCGGTGCGGCCGGCGCCGGCTTCGGCAGCGGACCGGATCCGAAATGCCGGTGAGCGTGGCAGAGATGAATCCGCTCACCCTGGCCGTTGAATCGTGGGCGGCTCAGTTGACCGATGATCGCGTGCACGTTACTCGCCCCTCGATCACCGAAGACGACGACTACGGTTTGGAGGCGATCTTCGCATTCGAGCCGGTAGAGCCCGCAGCGTGTCCGCTCGAGCTGGGGATCGTCGGACGAGAGGAACCGTGCGCGTATGTGTTTCTCGACAACTGGGGCGCGATCGCAAGACGCACGAATCTGACCGTGGATCCGCGCGCCAGCAGCCGCATCGGCTTGTACCGGGAACCGGAGGCCATGTCCGCGGAACGGTTGTGTCGAATCTGCGTTGCGGTGGCAACCGGATCAGTGCAGATGGAAGCGGGTGCATGGCGCGGAAAGCTGGCTTGGACCACGGGCTCGCTGCGGCTAGAAGACGGCCCGCTGAAGATGCACGGATCGGGAACCCGCCCGCCCCTCGCGGACTTGCTGGCGCGGGCCGGCGTGGTCCGCACGCTTCGGGTCGCGTATCAACCATGGAAGTGACGCAGCACAGTCGTGCACGGATCCGGATCACCCGATGGTGGGCGATCGCGCCGGGGTCGAGTCCGGGAACACCGAAGCGGGCAGAAAGAAATCGAAGCAAGCAAACAGTCGGAGCAGGAGACGAGCAATGAGACTGACCTTCACCAGCGCTGAGCGTCCACGCAGCTGCCGGTGCGCTCTGGGTGTCGCCGTCCTGGTACTGCTGGCGCAGGCCGGCGGGCCGGCGCAAGCCCAAGATTCCCTCTGCGCCCAGGTCAAGATCGAGATCAAGCAGGAGCTCACCCTCGAGCGCCAGGCCTTCGACGCGGAGATGAAGATCGCCAACGGTCTGGACAGCGCGGCGCTGGAGAACGTCGGCATCAACGTCACGTTCGCCGACGAAGCCGGCAATGCCGTGCGCGCGACCTCCGATCCCAACGACACCACGGCCGTCTTCTTCATCCGCGTGGATTCGCTAAGCGGCATCGACAGCATCACCGGCAACGGACGCGTCGGCCCGGCCACGACCGCGGAGATCCACTGGCTGATCATCCCCTCGCCCGGCGCCGGCGGCACCACGCCGGTCGGCAAGCTGTACCTGGTGGGCGCCACGCTGAACTACCGGCTGGCGGGCGAGCAGCAGACCGTGACGGTCACGCCGGATTCCATCTACGTCAAGCCGCTGCCCAAGCTCACGCTCGACTACTTCCTGCAGCGCGACGTGTACGCCGACGACCCGTTCACCACGCCGGTCGAGGCGCCCGAGCCGTTCACGCTCGGCGTGCGCATCAGGAACAGCGGCTTCGCCAGCGCGCGCAACCTCAAGATCGAGTCGGCCCAGCCGCGGATCGTGGAGAACAAGCTGGGGCTCCTGATCAACTTCCTGATCACCGGCAGCTACGTCAACGACCAGCCGGCCACGCCGAGCCTGCTGATCGACTTCGGCGAGATCCCGGCGGCCAAGGCGAGCACCGGCCGCTGGCTGATGCAGACCACGCTCTCGGGCCGGTTCGTCGAGTTCAGCGCGACCTTCGCCCATGCCGACGAGCTGGGCGGCGCGCTCACCTCGCTGATCGATGCCGTCAACACCCACTCGCTGGTCAAGGACGTGCGGGTGGACCTGCCGGGCCGGGATGGAGTGCGGGATTTCCTTGCGCTGGACGGTGACACGTATCGCGTGTACGAGACCGATTCCGGGGATACCGTGGTGAAAAACCAGAGCGCCGCGGCCTCGCTCACGGGCGGGGCCGCGGGCGGCGAGGAGATCACCATCGGGCTGAACGCTCCGCCCACTGCCGGGTTCTTCTACGTCAAGCTGCCCGACCCGTACCAGGGAACCAAAGCAGTGGGCCGCGTCACCCGCTCGGACGGCAAGATCATGGCGCCGGAGAACGTGTGGTTCTCCAAGACGCTCAAGGCCGGCGGCCAGTGGGACTACTTCGTCAACTTCTTCGACGCCAACACCACCGGCCGCTACAACGTGGTGATCGCCGAGCCGAGCAGCGGACCGCGGCCCCCGGTGCTGCAGTTCATCCCCGATCGCACGCTGAAGGAAGGCGAGCAGGTCTCCTTCCTGGTCGAGGCCAGCGACCCGAACGACGATGCCGTGCAGTTCGCCGCAGCGCCGTTGCCTGCGGGCGCCACGCTCGTCGTGCAGAGCACAGGGCTCGCGGTGTTCGATTGGACACCGACCATCGGCCAGGCCGGCCAGTACGCCATTGCTTTCACTGCGTCCGACGGCACGCTGGAGACGACCCAGCTGGCGAGGATCACGGTGCAGCCGGCGCAGCGGCCCGCGGGACCCGAGATTCCGGCCATCGCCGCTCCGGCGCTGGAGGCCGACGTGCGCGTGCTCAGGCCGATCCTCATGGTGCAAGGCCCGGGGCCGCTCGACACGGTCACCAAATACTTCTTCGAGCTGTACGCCGATGCGAGCCTGACCACGCTGCTGGCGCAGGGCGAGGCGAACAAGAATCCCGACGCGACCACCTGGAAGGTGCCGGTCGAGCTGACCGACAACACCCGCTACTGGTGGCGCGTGCGGGCATTCGACGGCACCATCTACAGCGAGTGGGCGAACGGACGCTTCTTCGTCAACCTGGCGAACGATGCGCCGTCCGTGCCACAGGCGAGCGCACCGCGCGACGGGACCGAGGTCGACACGACCACGCCTGTTCTGGCGGCGATGAACAGCAGCGACGCCGACGGCGACCCGGTGAGCATGATGTTCGAGGTGTTCGCGGATGCTACTGCGACGCAGCCCATCGCTGCGAGCGGTTGGCTGCCTGCCGCAGCCGGCGGCGTGACCGCGTGGACCGTCCCCTCACCGCTGACGCAGACGCAGCACTTCTGGCGCATCAGTGCTTCCGACCGGTACGGGGCGATCACCGAAACAGGGCTGTCTCGCTTCAGCGTCGACCCGCGCAACCAGGCGCCCGGCAAGCCGGAGATCGTGCGGCCCGCAACCGGCAGCACGGTGACGACCGACTTCGCCTCGCTGGAGGTGATCGCGACCGATGCGAACGGCGACGGCTTGAGCTATCTGTTCGAGCTGGATCGCAGCGAAAGCTTCAACAGCCCCGCGCGCCGGCGCTACGAGGGCTCGACGCTGTGGAATGCGATCGGCCTGACGGACAACACGCGCTACTACTGGCGCGCCAAGGCCTACGACGGCAGGGCCGACGGCGAATGGGTGACCGGCAGCTTCCTGGTGAGCAGCGCCAACGACGCGCCGGGCGCACCGGTGCTGCGCAACCTGGGCCCGGGTTCGTGGACCGAGGCGCAGCGGCCGCGCTTCGAGGTGGCTCCCGCACCCGATCCCGAGGGCGGCCCGGTGCGCTACGAGTTCCAGGTCTTCACCGATCCCGGCCTCGGCTCGCCGATTGCGGAAGGCCAGTCGCCGGAACCGGCCTGGCTGCTGCCCACGACCCTGGTCGACGGCGCCACTTACTACTGGCACGCCCGCGCGCTCGATGCGGAGAACAACGCCAGCGACTGGTCGCCCGCCGCGGCGTTCGTGGTGGACACCGATCCGGTTCTCGCACCGCGGCTCGCCTTCTTCTCGCCGCAGCAGGTGCAGCTCGCCGACGGCGGCTC
>CAYOHG010000384.1:0-3897 GCA_964403685.1 uncultured Planctomycetales bacterium | reverse complement strand
TGTCAATATTGCCGTCCTGGTCGCAGGCGATCGCCACGACCTTCATGCCTGCCAGGAGATGGTCGTTGATGATCGCCAGGGGCGCGTAGTGCAGGCGGGCCGCCTCCAGGGCCTCGATGAGTCCGCGCTTCTCGCCGTCGATGATGTGACGCTGCAGCCGCTCCTCGAGGCTCAGATCGGCGGAAGCCGCCTGCCGGGGTGCGCTCTCCTCGTCGGCAACCAGGGCGATGAAGCGCTCGAGCGGGTCGCCCTGCTCGCGGCGGTCGTAGATCAGGTCCAGCGCGGCCTGCCAGCGCTGGTCGCTGATCTGCGTGCGCGGCAGGATCTTGCCGGGATGCACGATGGCGGCGGTCAAGCCGCGCTGGCAGGCCTCGTGCAGAAACACGGAATTCAGCACGACGCGGGCGGCCGGCTGAAGTCCAAAACTGACGTTGCTGACGCCCAGGATCGCCTGGCAGCGCGGAAAGCGCCGCATGACGCGCTCAATGCCTTCGAGCGTCTCGAGCGCCAGACGCCGGTCGGCCTCGTTGCCCGTCGTGATGGGGAACGTCAGGCAATCCCAGAAGATGTCCTCGTCGCGCAGGCCGTACTTGCGGGTCAGCAGATCGTGAATGCGTGCGGCAACGGCCAGCTTGCGGTCGGCGGTTTTAGCCATCGCCTCGCGCGGGTCTTCGTCGATGGTCAACGCGACGACGGCAGCGCCATACTGCCGACAAAGCGCGGCGATGCGCGCCAGCTTGGGCTCGCCTTCCTCGAGATTGACGGAGTTGATGATGCACTTGCCGCCGGCCAGCTTCAGCCCGGCCTCCAATACGTCAAGCTGCGTGCTGTCGAGCATCAGCGGGGCCGTCACTTCGCGGGCGAAGCGGTCGACGATCATCCGCATGTCGGGCACGCCGTCACGCCCGACATAGTCAACACACACGTCGATGACGTGGGCGCCTTCTTCGCGAACCTGCTCACTGGCCATGTGCACGCAGCCGTCGAGATCGCCGTCGGCCAGCATCTGCTTGAATTTCTTCGAGCCGTTCGTGTTGCAGCGCTCGCCCACGATCAGGAACGAGTTGTCCTGCCGCATCGGCACGGCGCCGTAGAGGCTGCTGACCGCCGGCTCGTGCACCGGGGTGCGCGGCGCACGCGGCACGCCCTCGAGCGCCCGCACGACGGCCCGCATGTGCACCGGCGTGGTCCCGCAGCAGCCGCCCACGATGTCCACTCCATCGACTTCGACGAATTCCCGCAACCAGCGGGCCAGTTCGGCCGGCGCCAGCGGAAAATGCGTGCGGCCGTCGACGATCTGCGGCAGCCCGGCGTTGGGCATCACGCTGAGGCGGCGCGTGCAGCACCGGCTGAGGTAGCGGATGTGCTCACTCATTTCCTGCGGTCCGGTGGCGCAGTTCAGGCCGATGACGTCCACCTCGGGGTACGCCTCGATGGCCGCTAAGGCGCCGGCGACGTCGGTGCCGACCAGCATCGTGCCGGTGGTTTCCATCGTGACCTGCACGATCAGCGGGAGCTTGCAGCCGTACTTCTCGAATGCCTGGCGCACCGCCTGAATGACGGTCTTGGTCTGAAGGATGTCCTGGCACGTCTCGATCACCAGCAGGTCGACGCCGCCTTCGATCAGCCCGCAGGCCTGCACGTAGTAGCTGTCGAGCAGCGCGTCGTAGCTGATCTGACGGAGGCTGACGAGCTTGGTGCCCGGCCCCATTGAGCCCGCGACGTAGCGCCGCCGCCCGTCCGGGCCGCTGACGTCCGCGGCGCGGCGCGCAATGCGGGCCGCCGCGTGGTTGATTTCGAAGCACTGGTCCTGCAAACCGAATTCGGCCAGCACGTGCTTCATGCCGCCGAACGTATTGGTCTCGATCGCGTCGCAGCCGACGTCCAGGAAGGAGCGGTGGACCTGCTCGACGACGTCCGGGCGGGTGAGATTGAGAACTTCGACACAGTTCTCGAGCCCGCGGTAATCGCTCAGTTTCAGGTCTACGGCGTGCAGGCTGGTGCCCATCGCGCCGTCGAGGATCAGCACGCGCTGCGCAAGCTGCGCCAGAAAGTCGTCCGACTGCATGCTGCTCACGAATCGTCGCCCTTTTGTCGAATGCCGGCCGCGCCCTCGCGGCCTCCGGCGGCGCGAGCGGCTTGCCCCCCGGGATGGCGCTGGTAGTATACGCGATTCGAAAAAGTGTGTTGCGGCGCGCAGCCCCACCTGGAGGCGTTTCGCTATGTCGGAAGCCGTATCGGAACTGTCGTCCTTCTTCGAGCAGGCCGCGTTTCCCGACGATGTCTACCGGCGAATGGCCGACGCGGTCTACGCCAACCCGCGCGAGCGTGAGCGGTTCGAAGCTCTGCTGGCCGAGCAGGGTGGGACCGCCGCCAAGCCTTTGGCGAACGGCGTGGGCTGCCTGATGCTGTGCCGCTTTTCAGAAGCGCTGGACTGGCTGGCCAAGGCGCCCAACGACAAGTACAAACACTACTACGCGGCCCGCGCGGCGCTGGGACTGGCGCGCTTCGACGAAGCCATCGCGGCGTTGCAGAAGGCCGCCGCCGCCGGTTGGGATGCGCTCTCGATCGACATGCTGATTGGCGCGATACTCCTGCGCAAAGGGCAATTGGAGCAGGCCCAGGCCCTTCACCGTAAGCACGAACGGGCCGGCGCCGACCGCGCGGCCTGGTACTACCTGGGCGGGCTGCTGGCCGAAGTGCTCGAGGCCCGTGAGGCCGCTCTGGAGCAGTTTGAGAAGGCCCTGACTCTGGATGCTGAGCACGACGAGGCCATCTTCCGCGCCGCCCGGCTGTGTGACGTGGCCGGCGATGATGACCGGGCGGTCGCGCTGTATCGCAAGCTGGCGGCCCGACCGCGGGCGGCGGTCAATGCCATGATCAATCTGGCCGTGCTCTACGAAGACCGCGGTCTGTTCGACCAGGCTCTGCGCTGCCTGCGCTGCGTGCTGGCGACGTACCCGAATCACGCCCGCGCCCGCTTGTTCTTCAAGGATGTGCAGAGCAGCCGCGACATGCTCATCGACGAAGCCCTCGAGCAGCGCGCCGACCGCCGCAATCGCCTGCTGGAAACGCCCATCGCCGAGCTGGAGATCTCCGTCCGCTAGCGCAACTGCCTTAAGAAGATGAACGTCCGCAACGTAGGCGACCTGGTGCGGCTGACGGAGGCCGAGCTGCTGACCTACAAGAACTTCGGCGAAACCTCGCTCACCGAAATCCGCGCCGTGCTCGCCAAGCGCGGCCTGCAATTGGGCCAGCAGCCTGATGAGATCGATGTCGCCGCGCTGCCCGAGCCCGCTCCCGCCGCGCCCAAGCTCGCGGTGCCGCCTGGAGCGGAAGCGATGATGGCCAAGCCGGTCGCGGAGCTCGAGTTGTCGGTCCGCTCGCGCCGCTGCCTCCAGCGGCTCAACATCGTCACCCTGGGAGATTTGATCCAACACAGCGAGGGCGAATTGCTGGCGGCCCGTAACTTCGGCCAGACCTCGCTCAGCGAGATCAAGGCCCGCCTCTCCGAGCTCGGCCTGACGCTCGCGCCGCGGCAATAGCCGGGTCGCTCGCCCGTGCCGCGCGACTTCGCCTTCTCCGTTCGCACGACCTGCGGCCGGGCGCGCCGCGGCGTGCTGCGGACACCGCACGGCTGCATCGACACACCCGCGTTCATGCCGATCGGCACGCGCGCGACCGTCAAGGCCCTGACGCCACAGCAGGTCGCCGACAGCGGCGCCCAGATCCTGCTGGCCAACACGTACCACCTGCTGCTGCGGCCGGGCCCCGCGGTCGTGGCCCGCTTCGGCGGGTTGCACCGTTTCATGGGCTGGAACGGCGCGATCCTGACCGACTCCGGCGGCTTCCAGGTCATGTCGCTGTCAGGGCTGAGAAAGATCGACGACGAAGGCG
>CAYOHG010000383.1:0-3908 GCA_964403685.1 uncultured Planctomycetales bacterium | reverse complement strand
CGTTTTCGGCTCGCGCCCGTCCGCGTGCTCGGCGTTGTCGAGCACCTGCATCTCCGGGGCCGTCTCCCAGCACCAGCGCAGCGATTCGTTCGAGCGGAAGAAAATCCCGCTGTTGCCCGCCGCTGAGATGCGCCAGTCGATCTTCAGCTCGAAGTTGTCGAAGCTCTCGTCGGTCGCGATGTCACCGCCACGCCCCGTCCGAACCAGGCAACCGTCGAGCACCTGCCAGCCCTCAACCGGTGCGTCCTTGCGTCCGTACATGTGCCAGCCGGCGGTCGTCGTCCCGTCAAACAGCAGCTTCCACCCCTCCGCCTGCTCCGCGGCTGTGAGCTGGTTCTGCGGCTCGCCCGCCGGCCGCGGCAACACCACGCCCGCCGCCTCCGTCGGCAGTGCCGTCAGCGTATACCAGGCCTCGGTCGACAGCGGCTTCTCGCCGCGCTCCGACAGGCAGGGCGGCAACAACCGCAGATAGGCAACGCCGCCGGCCTTCAACGCGGGAATCTCCAGAAAGACGCGCCTACGATCCGCCGACACGCTGGCCGAACGCACCGGAATCTCGCTGCCGTCGCGCAGCGGCTGCCCGCCGGCCAGTTCGCTCGGAAGCCATTGCTCGACGCGATAACTGTCCGGCTCCCAGCCGACGCGCGCGTCCAGCGGCTGAGTGAATTCGATTTCCAGACCGTTGCTCTTCGCCCGAACCGCCAGCATCTCGAACACGCTCGTCCCGCTTGGTTTCAGGCGCACGGGGCGCGGCGCTTCGGCGCCGACCGGCGCGCCGCCAGCGGTGCTGAGCATGACATACAGCGACTGGTCGCCGGTCCCCATCAGTGATTCCGCCGGCGCGGGCAACCCCTGCGAAAAGCGGAACACCGCCCCCTGAAGCTGCCGTCCCACGGGTTCCGTGAAGATGCGCATCAACCCACTGTCGCCGCCGTCGCACGCGACCAGTTGCCCCGCGTACGGCGGCGTCAGCAATGGCGCCAGCGACACCACGCCGTCGGAACCGTCGCTGGGCGGCAGCCAGAAGAGCGGACTCGGCGCGTTGCGCAGAGCTGGGGCGCGCATCACGCGGATCAGGCGCGCTTCCACCGCCGGGCGCAACCCACTGGTGGCGACCTGCTTGATCTGCTCGACGTTGACCGGCTCGCTGATGAACCCCGGGTGCAGGCCTGCCAGAGGCGCGCCGTCGCCGGGTAGTCCACGCCGAATCGCCGGTACGAAACGCTTCGGCCCTGGCACCGCCTCAAGGTCGCGGAAGGGTCCAACCGTCAGGCGCTGCGCCGGAATCGCTGAGAATCCTCCCGCGCCGCCGTCGGCGCGCGGCGGCTTCCACTGCAACGACACCTCGCCGCCACCGCCGGCCTGGAAGTAGCGCACCAGCAGCCGGTGCCGGCCGGCGTCCAGAGCGACGCTCGCCTCGCGTGGCAGCGGACCGTGCAGCCCGTCGTGATCGATCACCAGCCGGTCGTCGATCCACACGCGGGCCCCGTCGTCGGACACCAGCCGCAGGCCCAGCGCGCCGGTTGCCGGCACTTCCAGCATGCCCGAGATCTCCGCGTAAAAATTCTCGCGCAGCGCGCCGAAGTCACCGCGCTCGGCGGACAGGTCGAGTTGAGGCACAACTCGCGCGAAGCTCGGCTTCTGCCCCGCCAACAGCTCCGGCAACTGTGCTGCCGGCTCGGGCAGCTCGTACACGCGCAGCACCAGCCCGGCTTCGTCCGCGGCTCGCGCAAGTCGCGGCGTCCCGCGGACCGCATGACCCACGCGAGTCGGAGAGCTGCTTGGCGCGCTGCTCTGAGCAGCGGCACAGCAGCCCAGCAAGGCCACCAGACACGCTAGCTTCGCCATTCCCACGTCCGCGCCTCCCGTTTCTCCGCACCCTGGCCGCGCCGCGCGCCGCTGCGCTCTTCTCACCGCGCGACAGGCGATCGTCTTTCGCTTAGGTGGCGCCCGGCCGACCTACTCCGCCTGATGCTTGAGACCCTCCAGCGGGGCCCCATCGCGCCCCCGGATGCCGCAGGCAAACCCCCAGTCGCCGCTTCCCTGAACCACCTTCAGCATCAGGTCATTCCATCCCGCGCGCAGTTCCACATCGACCTTGTCCTCGCCCGGCCGCACCGGCCGCGCCGCCGCCTTGCGATGCACCGCAACGCCGTTGAACCATACGGCCACGCCGTCGTCGCTGCCCAGTTCGAGCCGCGCCGGCTGCGGCGCTTCGCTCCAGACCTTCGCGCGAACGTAGGCGCAGCGGTTCGAGCCCCGCGAGAAACCGCTCAGGTCGAAAATCCAGGGGTTGTCGCTGCGTGCGGCATTCAGCCGCGACCACTCCGCCTTCCCGCCGACCGTCGGCTCCGGGGCGAAGGCGTGATCAATCAGTTTGTCCGCGTTCATCCCGTCGACCATATACGGCCCGCTGACACTCCACGTCGCGATGTACCCCTCGAAGCTCTTGATCAGCGACAAGGCATCCTCGGCGGCCTTGCGGGCGGCGTCGGCCACCTCCGACGACCGCACACGCTCCAGCGCAGCAACTGCCGCTTGTGCGTCCTGGCTGGCCAGCCGTTTCGCCACTCCTACCGCCGCAACCGCGGCCTCGTTGCGCACCGCGGCGTCCTTCATCGCCGCCTCAGCCAGCGCCAGCGCGCCGGCATGCGGCACGTCGCCCAGTGCCGCGAGCACCTGCTTGCGGTCCTCGTCGCCGGCCGCGAGTTTCAATGCCGCTTCGACCCGCGTCAGCGAATCCTCCGCGCTGCGCTGCGACGGCAGGCGCAGCAGGCGAACGTAGGCGCGCAGCGCCAAGGCCTGTTGCGTTGCATCGTCGCCACGGCGCGCCAATTGAATCAGGTCCTCCAGCGGCTCGACGGTTTCCCACCGGCATAGCGCCCGCACCGCCGCCTCGCGAACCGCCGCATCCGCGTCCTTCAGCCCGTTGCGCACCGCCGCCAATGACGCAGCCCCCTGTAGCCGGCCCAACGTGCGGATCAGCGTCGCGCGGGCCGCCGGCCCGGCCCCGTTCAGGGCTTCCAGCACGCCGGCCGACCGCGCCTCGGCGTCCGGCACGCGCAAAGCGGTCCGCACGACCGCTTCCTCCGCCGCACTCCGCGTCTCGTCGTCCGCCGCGCGTAGCAACAGTTGCACCAGCTCCTGCGCCTGGTTCGGCTGCGCGAATTCGGCCAGGGCCGCCAGCGCCGCACGGCGCACTTCGGTATCCGCATCGTTCCTGGCACGGTCAAAGTAGACGAGGTCAAGCGCTTCCCGTGTTCGGCGGGCGGCCAGCGCGCGAACCGTCTCGCGACGAATCGAGGCCTCATTCGATTTCGATAGTTGGATCAGCGCTTCATCGATCTGCTCACCCGCCAGCCGCGCCAGGCAGTCGCGCGCCGCAGCGCTTTCCGCCGTCTCCGCGGATCCGGCGATCGTCAGCAGTTGCGGCAGATCGGCCTCGCCAGCGAGCTTCTGCATGCCGCGCAGCACAGCCAGCTTCACCTCTCCGTTCTCGGAGCCGAGATTGCCCACGACCAGCGCGCGCGCCTCCTCTCCGCCCCAGACGGCGAGTGTCTCGATCAGCAGCGCCGCCGCCGCCGGCGACGCGCCGTTCAGCGCCTTGCGAACGCTCGCCATCGCATCCGCCGCGCGCATGCGCTGGAGCGCTCGTGCCGCAGTCTGCTGCAACTCCGTGTCCTCGTCCCTGGTCACGACCGACAGGAGCAGATCGCGCGTAGAATCGTCCGCCCGCGACGCCGCCAGGCCGACCAGCGCCGCGCGACGAAACTGCGGCTGATCGCTCTCATTCCACATTGTTTCGTACACTTTCGCCGCGGTCGCGTAACTCTTGATGTAGGCCGCCGATCCTGGAGCCAGTCCGGTATCGCCGATGCCCGCGGGGCCTCCACACAAGCGCTCCGCCG
>CAYOHG010000382.1:0-3917 GCA_964403685.1 uncultured Planctomycetales bacterium | reverse complement strand
TTTCAATCGGCCGCGAACGGCCGCACGTCGCAACACGGCCACAATGAGGTTGGATCAGTCCAGCGCGGCGTGTTTCAATCGGCCGCGAACGGCCGCACGTCGCAACGTGGGGACGTGAACGCAAGGAGACCGTGTTGCCTTGGTTTCAATCGGCCGCGAACGGCCGCACGTCGCAACGCCAATACGGCCGGCGGCTGGGGCGGCGGTGGGATCAAGTTTCAATCGGCCGCGAACGGCCGCACGTCGCAACCCTTCCGGTTGCGTCAGAACGAGGCTGCGTATACAAACACTTGTCAAAGAACGAGTTGCGCGTGTGACCGCCGCGGCCGAATGAGCCCAACTGCACGAACAAGAACCTCCGGCGCTGAACCGCCGGTTCGCGGGTCTCGTTTCGGGGCCGCCTACTTTCTCGGCCGACACCCGTACGCGAGCACCCGAGTGCTCCGAACTTCTCGAACCTCGGGTGGTCCGCACCCACACAGGGTAGCCGCTACCACCCAACGTCTTATATTACAGCGTGCGGTCGGGCCGTGCAAGATATTCGTCCGCGGGCGGCGTCCCACTCCCATTCCCGCCGCGCGGCCCTCACTCCGGGCAGAGGATGACGGGCGCCCAGGATTCCGGCGGGCGCTGCCAGCTCACGCGGGTGCGGCTGCCGCGCTCGTCCACGGGGAAGAGGTCGAACTCGTCGCTGCGGGCCAGCAGCGCGCCCACGCGGCGCTTGATTTCCGAGACTTCGTCAGGGTCGAGCCAGATCTCGAAGACCGAGCGCTGCACGCGCGTGCCGTAGGCTCTGAGCACGCGCGCCACGCGGCGGCGGCGGGCGTCCTGAGCGATGTCATAGGCGGCGACATAGAGGCTCACGGCGTCGGCTCCTGCGGACCGGGATGGATGAAAAAGCGCGGCGTCTGCTGCGGATCGAGCAGGGCGCGGCGCAAGCTGCGAGCCTGCGCGAGCATGTGCTGTCGATAGGTGCGCGGATCGCTGCCGCCGGCGGACACGCAGGCGCGTGCGAATTGCTCCTGGACCAGGAACGCGAAGCGCCGGGCCGCGGGCGGCGAGATCCGCAAAGGAAGCGGACCGAAGCTGCGGCGTTGAAAATCGCCCGGCGTGAGCGTGCGTGTGGCTTGCAGCACGACTCGGTCCATCAGATGCCGAAACGGCTCCTGAAGGTCGGACGCCAGTGCGGCGTGGCCGGCGCGCGGAACATGCAGCACGCCCAGTCCCGGCTCGAGAGCGGCGACGCGGCAGGCGATGATCATCTGTCGGTGCAGCGCCGTCTGGGCGATGTTGAGAAGCACGTTCACCGGATCGAGCGCCGCCGGGGCCACGCGGCGCTCGAAGGCGAAGCCGTAACCGAGGCGCTTGGCGAACAGTTCGTACCAGCGCGCTGCCCCAGCGCCCTCCATCCCCAGCAGGGCGTCGATGGTCTCGGCCCGCACGGCGGCCTGCGCCAGTGTACGGAGCTGTGTGGCGGTCGAGCCGTTGTGGCCGCCAGGCTCCAGTTCGCCCGCGAGGGACGCGTGGTTGTGCAGCTTCGCGGCGACCAGGGCGCGGGCCAGGGCCAGCCGCCGAGTGGCGTCGTCCTGGCAGGCGAGTTGCGCGCGCAGCAGGTCATAGGGGGTGGTCATTTCGTAGACATCGAGCGCCCCAACGCAGCGCCCGTTTTCGTCCGCGATCGTCACGGGAATCTGCTCTTGAAGACAGCGCTGAACGGCAGAAGGATCAAGTTCGACCGGGCCGAGGAGCAGCAGGTGCTCAACGCGGCGAAGCGCATAGCGCGCCGGAGGGCGCTGATCGGCAGGCTGTACGGTAAGTTCGTCGTTCGCGGCGACGACGCGGGCCGGCGCTGGGCCAACGATCAACACAGCTTCTTTGTCGAAAGCGACGGCCGTGGTCTCGCCGGGAAGGTGAAGGGGACCACCGGTTGCGGCGCTTGCGCGCGGCGTCTCGCTCCAGCCCAGTTCATCCACGCGTCGAGGCGGCTGGAGCGGCTGGGATTCCCAGCGCTGGCGGCGCTCGAAGCGCAGCCCGAGGAACTCGAACGGCTCGCGCAGGTCGAGCGTGGCGGTCTTGGCGTCGTTGAGGGCCAGCAGCAGCGATTCGGCTTCGGCGCGCGCGGCGTTGTACACGGCTTCAGCTTCCGCCGGCGTGCGGACGAGGATGAGGAAATCGTCCGCGTAGCGGACCAGCCGGCCGCCCTCGCGCGCGACGGCTTCATCAAAGAGGTCGAGCATGAGATTGGAAAGCAGCGGCGAGATGGGTGCGCCGGTTGGCAAGCCGCGGCCGGGGTGCGGGGCGCCGGCGGCGACCCATTTCATGAGCAGCGTTACCGTCGCGTCATCGTTGAGATAGGCGTCGAGGCGCTCTTTCAAGAGCGTGTGATCCACTGAGTCGAAGAATGCGCGAAAATCAGCCTTGACGCCGTAGACGTAGCCATCGCGAAAGGCCTGCGCGATGCGCCGCGCGGCGTTGCGACGCCCGAGGCCCGCGCGGTACGCGAGCGAGGAGTCTTCGAAAAACCGATCCAGCCCGGGCGCGAGTTGCGAGAGGAGAATGCGCTGGAGGGATAGATCGACGCGGGCCGGAATCATGAGCGTTCGGGCCCCGCCGTCACGCTTTGGGATATCAATGCGTCGCATGGGGCCGGGAGCGAAGTCGGGTGCGAGGGCGGCGCGGGCAGCGATGCGTAACTGTCCAGGGGCGAAATCGGCATCGCCTGCGACTCGATCGCAGGCCGGAGAGCACCAGGCCAACTCTGCGAGTGACTGCGATCGCGCGCAGGCGTAGAGATCGGCGCCGAGCTCCTCGATGCGGTAGCCCCCGAGGCCCCAGCGGGTCGCACTGCCGACGTGCGCATATTGGCCCCAGGCAAGCAGCTCCGCGGCGCGGGGGTCACGAGTGTCCAGAATGACACGTCCCACGGCGCCATCCATGCTTTTGCGTTCGACAGCCGCACCATAGGTCACGTCGAGCCAGATCAGCCGGTTTTCGACCAGACGTGCGAGTGCTCCGAATTCGGTCGGCGCGATCTGCGGCACAGCGACGCCAATGCCCGCGAGGCGCGCGGCGAGGCGGCTGAGCAGGGACGCTGGATCGAAATAGGATCCGTCAAACATGGACCGGCCGGCAGGGCGATCGTTCCGAGGTCGATGGGTGCGCAAGGGCGTCTGAAAGCGAAGCGTGAGTAGCTGAAGCCCGGCAGCCACGCGCGCTTCGCGCTCGATGTGATCGATCGGGATGGGTTCGAGCGTTCCGAAGGTCGACAGCCGGGCATTCAGTGGCAGCTTCCGTCCGGCGACGAGATCGACGGCCTCTTCTACGCGGAAGTTTCCGCAAAGCACGGGCACGCCGCGCTGAGGACGACGCTGGCTGCCTAGGAGGCGCATTCCTCGCAGGATCGAGTGAGTCAGGCGCGCCGCAGCGCTGGAGTCGGCGGAGATCAGCGTGAAGCCGAGCACAAAGGGCTGGTTTGCCGACACATGGACGCGCGCCTGCTCGGGGGCGAGAGGAATCAGGCCATCCGGGAGCACCGGCGGAACGCCTTCCGCAAGACCGTGCGCTTCAGAAAAAACCGCGTGTGCGAGGCCTGCATGGTGCGCATGCAGATCCACAGGCTTCGCCAGGCGGAGCACCAGACGAATGCGAAAGAACTGTGATCTTGGTTTGCTTGACACAGGTCGCCGTCATCTTAAGAGCAATCGCCGCCCTCGTCGCAAGGAAGGCTGGAACGCCGAAGAGGCGTCCGGATGCCGTTAAAGGTAATGCTTCCGTCAACGACGGCGGCTCGTGTGGCACGGGAGTGTCGCAATGATCGAAGCGCTATACCGGTGACGCGAACAGCGGAAAACGCAGACCCTCTCTCACGCGCTGCAGTTCTTACAGCCGATTCCTGACGGCGGCTTTCCTGTTGGGGG
>CAYOHG010000381.1:2726-3920 GCA_964403685.1 uncultured Planctomycetales bacterium | reverse complement strand
GCCGTCGCCGTCGCTGTCGTCGTCGGAGACGCCGCAGCCGCAGACGCCCGGATCAGTCTTGTTGATGTCGTCCGGGCAGCCGTCGTTGCAATCGGCGGTGCCGTCACCGTCGGTGTCGGTGTCGGGGTTGCCGCAGCCGCACTGGCCGGGTTCGGTCTTGTTGATGTCGTCCGGGCAGCCGTCGTTGCAGTCGGCGGTGCCGTCACCGTCAGTGTCGGTGTCGGGGTTGCCGCAGCCGCATTGACCGGGTTCGGTCTTGTTAATGTCGTCCGGGCAGCCGTCGTCGCAGTCCGGCGTACCGTCGCCGTCGGTATCCTGATCATCGGCGATGATGGTCAGGGTCTGGGTCTCGTCGAGGTCGTCCTCGCCGGCCGCCGGGCAGCCCGGAAGCTGGAAGACCCGCACGCTGACGATCCAGGTGCCGAGGTCGCTGGGCAGCGTCGGTGCGGCGAAGGTGTAGCTGACCACGCCGTCGTGAACGTCGTTGGGATCGTTCTCGGTGCAGCGATCAAAGGTGGGCGCCGGATCGTTGAGCGAGATCTGCGTGGACTTCCAGTTGGTGATCGGCCCGGTGGTCGTGACGGTCACGGTGAAGTCGCGGCCGCCGCAGGTCGAGGCCGGCTCGACCGTCACGGATGCGATTTCAAGCGGCAGATCGGTGTCGCAGAAATCGGGGATGCCGTCGCCATCGGTGTCGACGTTGTCGTCGCCTCCGTCGCAAACGTCGTCGGAGTCGCAGACGCCGTCGCCGTCGCCGTCGCCGGTGGCGTCGTCGCCGGTGCACAGGTCGCAGCCGTCAGGCACGCCGTCGCCGTCGGTGTCGACGTTGTCGTCGGAGCCATCGCAGATGTCATCGCAATCGGGGACGCCGTCGCCGTCGGAGTCTCCGCCGGCGTCGATGGTCAGGGTCTGGGTGTCGTCGAGGTCGACTTCGGTGCCGTCGGGGCAGGTCGCCGCTTCAAAGACGCGCACGGTGACCGTCCAGGTGCCGAGGTCGTTGGCGTTGGAGGGTGCGGTGAAGTTGTAGACCACCACGCCGTCGCCTACGTCGTTCGGGTCGTTCTCGACGCACTGGTTGAAGCGCGGAATCCCGTCGTTCATGGAGACGTTGGTGGACAGCCAGTTGGCCGTTGAGCCGGTCGCGGTGACGGTGACGGTGAAGGGGTCGCCCGGGCAAACGGTGACCGGGTCGAC
>CAYOHG010000381.1:0-2626 GCA_964403685.1 uncultured Planctomycetales bacterium | reverse complement strand
GCCGTCGCCGTCGCTGTCGCCGGTGGCATCGTCGCCGACGCAAACGTCGCAGCCGTCGGGAATGCCGTCGCCGTCAGTGTCGATGGTGTCGTCGGAGCCGTCGCAGATGTCGGCGCAATCCGGGACGGTGTCGCCGTCGGAATCAGTCGCGTCGAGGGTGAGCGATTGCGAAGTGTCCGAGTCGTCGCCGGCGCCCAGGCAGTTGCCCGGCCCGGGCTGATAGACGTTGACGTTGAGGATCAGGTTGCCGCTGATGTTGTTCGGCAGCGTGACCTGGTAGATCACGGTGCCGTCGGCGGCGTCGTTGGGGTCGTGGGTGAAGCACTCCGTGAATACGCCCCCCGGAGGCGGGGTCAGGCGGATGCGCGTCTGCTCCCAGACGTCGTTGGGGTCGCCGGAGACCGAGACGGTCACGGCGATGGTGTCTCCCGCGCAAGGCGCGTTGTTATCGACCGATACGCTGTTGATGGTGAGTTGCGCGCTGGCGGTCAGGCCGCTACAGGCCAGCACTGCGACCAGCGCAGCCCGGGCTGTGCAGGCCAGCCCGCGCTCGGAGAAGAACGACCGGGGGAAGTTCATCGGGATCTCCTCTCGTTTTTTCGAAGTTTCCAGAGAATCGGCGCGCCCGCGCGATGCCCTTTCGCGCCGGCGCGGATAGTCGAGACCTGAGTTGGCATTCCCCGCAGTTGCGAGAATCCACCCCTGGGGTGCGGGCCACTGGCGAACGGCCGAATGGCACACCGTCGCGCGCGGCATGACGCGTCGCGCGCGACCTGGGTCGTCTGAATATAGAAACCCTATGCCCGACGTTCGAGGCTACCCAGACTTGCAGCGCATGTCAAGCGAACTGTAACCTGCGGTCGGCACAAAAGCTGCCGTTCGCGCGCGGCGCGGAATTGGGTTATCCGCCCTTCGGATTATCTGCCAATCTGCGCAAGCTCCGGGCGCTACTCCCCGGTTCGCAAACGAAGCGTCGAGCAGCCCGATCACGGGCGCGCTGAGGCGGACTCACTGCGGCAGCGCTGGCTGGTTGATATGCACGGGCTGGTGCACCTTGCGGAGCCGAAGGTTCAGCAACTCCACAAACAGCGAGAAGCCCATCGCAAAGTAGATGTAGCCCTTGCTGACGTGTGTGCCCAGACCCTCCGCCACGAGCATTACCCCAATCAGCAGCAGGAACGACAGCGCCAGCATCTTCAGCGTCGGATGCCGCTCGATGAATGCGCAGATCGGCCCGGCGAAGATCATCATCACCCCAACCGACATCACGACCGCCGCGACCATGATCTCCACGTGCTGCGCCATGCCCACCGCCGTGATCACCGAGTCGATCGAGAACACCAGGTCAAGCAGCATGATCTGGACAATCACCGCGGCGAAGCTGGCGGCGCGCCCCGCCGCCGGACCCGCCTGCGACGGCGCCGCTTCCAGTTTGTCGTGAATCTCGAAGGTCGCCTTGCCCAGCAGGAACAGGCCGCCGCCGATCAGGATGAGGTCCTTGCCGGACAGCGCCAGCTCGTGCCCCAACAGATTAAATGCGACAAGGGTCTCCTTCAGCCGCATGATCCAGGTGATCGCGAACAGCAGCACGATGCGCATCAGCATCGCGGCGGCCAGCCCCGTCAGACGCGCTCGCCGCTGCACGGTGCGATCCAGCTTGCCGGTCAGGATCGCGATGAAGACGATGTTGTCGATCCCCAGCACGATCTCCAGCGACGTGAGCGTCAGCAGCGCCACCAGATTCTCGGGAGTCAGCAGACTCAGCAGGTGTTCCATTGCCTGAGCACTCCTGGCCGGCACGCCGCGGCGCGCGGGGGGAGCACAGTAGCACGTCGCCGGCCGGGTGCAACGGCGCGACGTGCCCGATCCCGGCCGAGGCGGTTGCGGCGCCGCGCCGCCACGCGCCGCCCGGAAACGCGGTTATCATCCCCGCCGATGGCGATGCCCAGGCAGATCGGCGAGTACGCGGTGGAGCGCGAGCTCGGTCGCGGCGGAATGGGCGTGGTCTACCTGGCCCGCGACACGGCGCTGGATCGCTCGGTGGCGATCAAGGTTCTGCCGGACGCCGTCGCGGCGGACCCCGAGCGCCTGGCGCGCTTCGAGCGCGAGGCGCGCGTGCTGGCGTCGCTGAATCACCCGAACATCGCCGCCATCTTCGGGATCGTCGGTGAACCCGATGCGCGCACGCGCTCGCTGGTGCTCGAATATGTGCCCGGACCGACCCTGGCGGATCGCCTCGTCGGTGGACCGCTGCCCGTCGATGAAGCGATCCAAATCGCGGCTCAGATCGCGGCGGGGATCGAAGCCGCCCACGACGCGGGTGTCATCCATCGCGATCTCAAACCCGCCAACGTGAAGCTGACCGCTGACGGCCAGGTCAAAGTGCTCGACTTTGGGCTGGCCAAGGCCGCCACGACGGACAGCGTGCTGGCCGGTTCCGAAAGCGGCCCGACGGTGACGACGCGCTACACGCAGGAAGGGGTCGTGCTCGGCACCGCGCCCTACATGAGCCCTGAGCAGGCCCGCGGCAAGGCCCTCGACAAACGCACCGACATCTGGTCCTTCGGCTGCCTGCTCTACGAGATGCTTACCGGCCGTCAGCCCTACATCGGCGAGACCATCAGCG